>NZ_CAJNOB010000033.1 GCF_905250085.1 Candidatus Methylacidithermus pantelleriae | reverse complement strand
GTTTTAAGGAGAGGTTGAGGAGCCTCTGCTGGAGCGTTCCTGCGGGCTTATCTCTGCCTCGCCGAGGAAAAAAGGACGCAAGGGTTTAGCTTCCAAAAGGAGGAACCAAAGAGCCAAGGGAAGGGCTCAAGAGCTATCCCTGCGTGCATGGGGGATTTTCTTTCAGTCGGGAAACGCCGTGCACCCTCGCGAGCGAGAGCGGTGATTCTTTTGCCCATCGTTGTCCATTCGCAGAGTCATTATGCAAGCTATCGGTTCTACCCCGTGAAGGAAATGGCGTTCCCCCTCTAGCAATCGTCTTCTCGGGTTAGATCGTACTAGCCAAAGGGGAACGGCGCCCATCTTTCGACCCAAAAGCATCAAGGTTACTTGGCGCGTCTCGGAACGGCTCCGCCGCTCCAGAAAGCGGCCGGTATCCCTATTGCTATGATCGATGAGCTACCACGACCTGTTGGTTGTCACCTAGCGACAAGTCTAGAACCAAGCCAATAGTGGCAGTGCCAGGCACAAGCCTTGCTGCCTGGGCTACAGATTTATGACAAAAAAGTACCCAAGCCAAGCTCCGTGCTCCACCCAGAGCGGAGAAGGTTGCCGGAGCCAAGCATAGAGTGAATCTAACCCTTATTCCTCGGCCGTCCTTTAGGCCCACCTCAAGAGATCTAAAGGGGATTGCCGGTGAATGGGCATTCCTTAGGTAAGCACCCAGAGAGCCTTAATATCTTGTCTCCTAAAGAACGTTTCCTTTTCGGGTCGCTCAGCGGCCCGCCGAAAAGGTCCCCATGAGGGTTGCTTTGGCCAGTACCTTGCCTTCCATTGCCCTTTCCAATCGCCGGCGATCCGCACCTCTCGGTAGGCTGAGAGTCTCCTTTAAGGCATAAAGAGTAAAAAAGTACCGATGGGTTCCCGATGGCGGGGCAGGTCCTCCATAGCCTATTTCCCCGTAATCGTTTTTTCCCTCTACGGCCCCAGGAGGCAACCGATCCGAAGGAATCACTCGCGTCTCGGCCGGAAGATTCCAAACTAACCAGTGTGTCCAGGTTCCCATTGGGGCGTCAGGGTCGTCCATGATGAGAGCCAAGGAAGCCGTTCCAGGAGGAACGTCTGCCACGTGGAGTTCCGGTCGCCGGTTTTCTTTGCGATAGGCGCTCGAGGATGGGAGAGGTCCTCCATCGGAGAACGAAGGAGAAGAAAGTTTCATTGCCCACCCCGGATCAGTGTGAAGCAAGAGAAGCCCAAACAAAAGGAGAAAAAATTCCAGAATCCTTCGATATCGGATACCCATGAGAGACCGCCTAAAAGGCTAACTCACTCACCCTGAAAAAATCACGGATTTTTTACGGAAGTCCGAGACTCCCTGCCGAAAGGGGTAGAGTCACGATTCCCCAGGGAACAGGAAGATCGGGAATCACCTGAATTACTTTCCATGACCCGGTTGCTACTACATGAAGGTCCTGGGAACGGCCACAGGCAACCACGATGGCTTGGCCGTCCGGGGTAAAGGAAAAGTGCCACCCTCGTTGCCCGACCGGAACGGAAGTTACAAGCTTGCCTGTTTGCGGGTCAAAAACCTGCAACTTCCCAGCACGAGCCGCCGCGACAATGAGAAATTTCCCTTGCGGATCCCATGCTACCCCGTAAGGGCCAGCTTCCGTGGAGAGCTCTCTTTCCACCTGAAACGTTTTACTATTCAAAAGCAAAACTTTTGAAGAGTTCTCTAGTGAAACGGCGTACTGCGAGGCCTGCGGCGAGCGCCGGATCCCTCGAGGTCGAAATCCGTAGGGTTTCAAATCCACCATGCGTATAAGCCGACCCGACGGAAAGTGGTAAACCCCGATCGTACTATCCCCCTCATTGGTCACGACCAGCTGATGCCCGTCGGATGAAAACTCGATTCCTTCCGTCTCCAAACCCGCTGCGAGATCCGCTACCTGTTTCCAGCTCCCGACTTCCCAAACCAGAATATGAGCTCGTGGAAGTATGGTTTCTTGAGGTTTCCCCTTCGGGGCAGGGGATATGGATGGCTCGTAGGAAGCAACAATCCAGTGACCGGAAGGGTGCACTTTGACGAATTCGGGATTGCGACCCACCGCAAGCGACCGTTCCACTTGGAGGGTCTTGGGATTGATAATCGCAAGGTCTCCAGTTGTTCGATTGGCCGTAATCAGGTAACGCCCGTCGGGTGTAAGAGCGATTCCTCTGGGGTGTCGCCCTTCTAGGGCTACTTTGCCGACCAATTCAAACTTTGGGTAAGAAAAAATCCAAACCCCATCGTTTTCCGTCGAAACAAAGATACGAGCGTCCCCTTCCCTGCACCACAGAGGGGACCAAGTACCAAGAAGAAGCGCTACGACGAGCCAAAGCCAAGTAGGCACCTGGCGAACAAAAAAGGGCCAAGGCGGCAGCATGTATGCGAGCCTAACCGAGGAAGTTTGGCTAGCAAGGGGTTTCTCTAAGTTCAACAGCAGCGACCGCCCAAACGGCGATCCCTTCTCCTCGTCCCAAAAACCCCATTCCTTCCTGGGTCGTTGCTTTGACTCCTATCTGGCCGATGGAGATATCCATTATCTGGGCAATGGAGGTCTTGATTTGGGGGATATAGGGAGACAAGTGGGGCTCTTCTGCAACAATCGTAGCGTCGATGTTGACTACCTTGGCCCCAAGCTTCGCTAGCTGAGCGACAACTTTTTCGAGAAAAATGCGGCTTGGAGCGTCCTTCCACTGCGAATCCCGGTTTGAAAAGTAAAACCCGATATCCCTTTCTCCAACGGCCCCGAGAAGTGCATCGCAAATGGCGTGGATCAAGCAATCGGCATCGGAATGGCCTTCGAGCCCCCTGGCGCTAGGGATGTTTACTCCTCCCAGGATAAGCGGCCGGCCAGAGACCAGGCGATGCACATCATATCCAATTCCTACACGGATCACCTGGTCGTCCTTTTGTTTCGTGTAAAAACTGCTTTTGGCAGCCCCAACGGGATTCGAACCCGTGCTCCGGCCTTGAGAGGGCCGTATCCTAACCAGCTAGATGATGGGGCCGCAACAGGAAACCCTTTCCCTTAAAGGAAAGGAAACGTAGATGTACTTTTTCCAAAAAAACGATGGGTGAAAATGGTTCCCAACACAAGTCAAAAGTGCCTCCTAGCTCACCTCCAATGGGTCCGACGGAATCAAGAGGCGAAACCGGGTTCCCCTCCCCTTGCGGGATTGTACGAGGACTTTTCCGCGGTGATTCTCCACAATCCTCCGGACAATCGCAAGCCCAATCCCCGTCCCCCCGGGCTTTGAGGTCCGAAAAAGGGTAAAAAGATCTTCTTTTTGTTCCCGGCTCAGTCCCGGGCCGGTGTCACCCACCCCCAAAGCCAGATACCGAGTTCCCCGGTGGGTGTAAGGCTGCGCTTCAAGCCAAAGCGTCCCACCTCCTGGCATGGCTTCCAACGCGTTTAAAACCAGATTCAACAGGGCTTGCTCTAGCTGGGCACGGTCTGCGAGGAGCGGAGGCAAACCGGGAGTGATTTTCTTCCGGACGCTTATCCCTTGTTTTTGGGCTTTTGCGCGGACCAAAAGCAGGATATCCTCCAGCATTTGGGAAACGTCTACCCATTCGGGCGCCGGTTCCGCAGAGCGGCCTAAATGAAGGACCTGATCCAAGATGCGGTTCATCTGCCGCATTTTCTCCCCAATAATCACCGCATCCTTTTGCGCATGGCCTTCGAGCTTCGCCGATTGGACCAAGCTATGGAAAAGAAGTTGCATGACAGCCAGGGGATTTCGGATCTCGTGGGCTACTTCTGCAGCTAGAAGCCCCAATGCAGAAAGGCGTTCACTTTGTCGCAGGGCCTCTTCGGTTTCCATAAGACGCTCCCATAGCTGGGCCTTTTGGATCGCAACCGAAGAAAGATCGGCCAGCATCTGAAGAAGCCGGATTTCTTCCGTTGAAAACCGGTGCGGAACCCCCGTGTAGACCGCCAGTACACCCAGGAATTTCTTGGCAAAAACCAGGGGAACCGCGAGCAAACTAGCAAAACCTTCTTCCTTACCCCGTTCCGTGTAGTAGAGATAAGGGTCATCTGGAAGATGGAATAAGGCCACAGCTCGTCCCCTTTGAATCGCCAGATCCATAAGCGACTCTCCAGGGCGAATCGGGGATTTGTGCAGGAACTCTTTACTGGTGCCAAAACTTGATCGTAAGACAAGCTCTTGCTTTTCGGAATCCCAAAAGGAAAGAGAACTGGCTTTGGCTTGGACCAGGCGGCAGGCATGACGAACAACCCCCTGCAAAACCGCGTCCAAGTTGCTTTCGGAAACCAGAGTCCTCCCAATCCCTAGCAGACCTGTGAGCTGTTCTCCTCGACGCCGGAGTCGTTGGATCTCCCAAGCGAACGCCAGCCACCGAGCCGCCTCCTCAGCAAGTGAAATAAGATCCCTTTGGTGCTCCTCGGTAAAATGATTGACTCGATGACTGTCGACATTGAGGACACCAATCACCGATCCCTGCCATTCCACGGGAACTGCAAGCTCTGAGCGGACTCGAGGGTCAACACACACGTACCGCCGGTCGAGACGCACGTCGTCTACGCGCAGCGGTTCGCCCGTCGTGGCTACCCATCCTGTGATTCCTTGGCCGAGCTTGAGTTTGACTCGCCGGGCCCCTTTGCGAAGGCCGATGGAAGCCTCAATATCAAGAAGGCCGGTGTTGGGGTTAAACAAAATAAAAGAGCCACTACTGGCCTGAGATTGTTCGATCGCGGCTTTGAGAAAGAACCGGATGGCACGAGTGGGTTTAAAAAGCTCGATTAGATCGGCTGTTTTTATGGAAAAAGGAAAGGAGGAAGGCTTTTGCTTTTCCACAAGCTTTTCTTAAAGTTTCTTTTGCGTTCTTGCGAGCAAGCGAGTTTCCTGGGAAACTTCCCAACAAGAGGGAACCGGCTTGTCTTCCCCTCAGTGGCCGACCGCTGAGAAACCGCTCCGCCGTAAACTTATAAAGAAAGTGCTTCTCTTAGCGAACGAACAATTTCGTCCAGGCGCCTGGAATCAGTGATTTTCTGACCATCCTCTTCCAAAAGATAGAAGGTATCCAAAGCCGCGCCTTTTTCGGTGGTAATCCGCGCAAAAACAATGTCCGCCTTGGCGCCGGCTAATGCTTCGGCGATGCGATACAAAAGACCAGGACGATCCGGGGCCTGGATATCCAGCACGGTGAACCGTTTCGAAGCATCGAGATCAAACCAAAAACGTGTTGGAAAATCTGGGACTGCGGGAAGTGGCCGGGTCCAAAACTTCTCTTTGGAAACCAGCGGAAGAAAACTAAAATCCTCCCTCTGGAAAGCCTCGTTCAAAAGCTGGCAAAAGTTTACCCGGTAATGCTCCTCGGCCGCTGCTTCGCCGCGCAAGGTGCAAACGCGAAAAGTGTCGATTACAATGCTGTCCTCCCGGGTATAAACGTCCGCACTAAGAATGGAAAGCCCCACCGCGGTAAAAGCACCCGTAATCCGGGCAAAAACCCTTTCCCGGTCCCACGTAACCACCGTTACCTCGCTCACACCCAAAGCCGGCCGGTCCACCCAATGGACCACGGGTTCCAACCCGGTACTATCCGGTGAAAGCTGCCGTAGGAAAAATTCATGAATCGCCTTAAGATGCGTCTCAATCAGCTCCTCGGAGAGCCGCACAAAATAGTGTTCAGGCAAGTTCTTCCAGTGGGCCATGATTTCCTCCGGCTCCACTTGCCCCCCAAGCCGATTCTGGACCCGCAGGCGGAGTTCCTCCAAAGAACGCCTCGCCACCTCCTCAAACTCTTTTCGACCTTCGAGCGCCATACGTGTTTTCTGATACAACTCCCAGATCAAAAGTTCTCTCCATTGGGTGTGTCCATCCGAAGGGCCAACTGTCCCTTCGCCATCGCTAAAAGTGATAAGCAAAAGGAGGTCCAGTTTTTCTTTCGTTTGGACAAGGCGAGCAAATTCTAAGACGGTCTCTTCTTCATCCAAGTTCCTTCGGCTGGCCACCTCCCACATCGTCATATGATGATAAACGAGAAACTCCAAAACAAAACGTTCCCTGGAAGGCAGCCGGAGCCGTTTCGCCACCTTGCCCGCGTTTGCAGCGCTTTCTTCGGCATGGTGTTGGCGATGGACCGCTCTACCTGTGTCATGAAGGAGAAGCGCCAAATATAACAAATAGGGTCGGTCGACTCTTTGAAAAACCGGTTGGTAGCGGTTGTAGGGAGGATCTGAAGCGTCGATCACCCGATCCAATGCTTCCAAAGCGACCAGCGTATGTTCATCCGCGGTGTAACGATGGAAAAACTCGTGCTGGACCAAGCAGGTAAGGGGAGCAAACTCTGGGAAAAAACGGCCTAGAAGCCCCAACTCGTGCATTCGACGGGCAATACGGGCTACTTTTCCCTTGGCGGAGAAAAGAGATAGCAACCCTTCACGTACTGGCTCTTCCTCTAGCAACCCCTTTGTTACCAGCGGAACACACCTTCGGAGAAAGCTAGCCAAGGAAGGCCCGAGCTCTGCGTCAAACCGCTGGGCCAAAAGAAATGCCCGCAGGATCAAGTGCGGGTCTTTCGAAAAGGATGCCCAGTCCCCTCCCCATTCAAGCTCTCCTTTGCGAATCACAAATCCATCGATTTTTCGCAAACGGGCCGTTCGATTGAACAAAGAGAAAAACAAGCGACGGGCGCGAGGCTCAGAGGTGCCATAGAGGTGGCGAACCGCTGCTTGGGTCAAAAGGTGGAGAGTCTGGGCCGCCCGGTAATAGTCCCTCATCATTTCCTCGATCCGGCGGAGAATCGATCCATGGGGATATCCTAAGGCTGTAGCCACACGACCCTGAAGTTCTAAGGTCAATAGGTCACTCCGATGACGGTCTTGATAATGCATTTCCGTGCGAATCCGGAGAAGAAAGCTGTAGGCGTCTTCCAGCTGTTTTTTGTCGGAAGCGTGGAGAACTCTTTGCTCCACCAGTTGTGCCAAAGAACGGCAGCCACGGGCTACCCGGGCTACCCAAAGCAGGTTGTGGAGATCCCGTAACCCTCCACACCCGTTTTTCACGTGCGGTTCCTGAACAAAAACCGTACCACCGTACCGCAAGTGCCGCTCTTTTTCAGAAGAGAACCTCCAAGAGAGGTATTCCCTTTGGCGGCCATGAATGCACTCGCGTTGGAAGTCGCGCTCGAGTCGCTGCCAGAGAGGCGATGATCCCGCTATCCAACGGGCATCGAGAAAACTGGTCTTTGTTTCCAGGTCCTTATTGGATAACTCAAGAACCTCCGAAACGGATCGTGTTGCATGACCTACCTCAAGACCAATGTCCCAAAGCAGATAGAGTACTCGTTTGACCAAATCGTCGACCAAACTTCGAGAGATCTTTTTGGGGTCAAACGTAAAGAGGAGATCCACGTCACTATAAGGACAGAGCTCCCCACGACCAAATCCCCCCACAGCCAAAAGAGTGATTCCTAACCGGGCACGATCGGAGACCTTTCCCCTGGGTTCTTCCCATGCCCATTCCCAGACGCTCCGCGAAAGCACCGTAAGAAGATCGGAACGCAGGCGCGCAAGTTCCCATCCCCCCTCGCCTCTTTTGTGGGCCAGACGTAGCCGGTGTTGCTCCCGGGAGAGAAACTTGCGGTACGTCTGTACAAGGGAACGACGGTCTGCCCCAGCCGTTTCTTTCCACAAGTGCTGGGCCTCTCGCAATGCCCGCTCCAATTCTCCAATGCGCACGATAGATGCCTCGGTTAAAAGTAGCAGCAGCTCCGGCCCATACCGGCCAAGCCTTTTTGCCTTTGTGGGCGCTTGGTGCTAATAAAAGATCATGGCGTCGGTTGAGCTTGGGTTCAATGTGGACCATGTAGCAACCCTTCGGCAAGCCCGCTACCGGTTGGACCCCTTCTCGCCGTTGGCGGAACCTGATCCATTAGCGGCTGCACTCATCGCGGAAGAGGCAGGTGCTTCTCAAATCACGGCGCACGTTCGGGAAGACCGGCGACACATACAAGAGGAAGACGCCCGGCGTATCCGGCAAGCCATCCGGACCCGATTCAACCTGGAAATGGCTCCCACAACCGAGATGATAGAGGTAGCGAAGCGAATCCAGCCCCATGAGGCCTGTCTTGTCCCAGAACGGCGAGAAGAAGTGACGACCGAAGGGGGACTGGATGTCGCTTCCCAGGCGGATTGGGTGGGTCAAGTGATCCAAGAATTAAAAAAGATGGGTGTTCGGGTAAGCGTCTTTATTGACCCAGAGGAAATTCAGGTAAAAGCTGCCGCTTCGGTTGGAGCCGACGCTGTGGAACTTCATACAGGTGCTTATGCCCTGGCAAGGGAAGGAGCCACCGCTGCAAAGGAACTGGCTCGCCATCGCCAAGCTTCCGAAAAGGCTGTCACTTTGGGTCTTTCCGTACATGCAGGCCACGGGCTTCACTACCGCAATGTTCGGCGATATCTTCGAGAGGTACCGCACGTCACTGTGGTGAATATCGGCCACTCGATCGTCGCCCGCGCTTTGCTGTACGGATTAGGGGCGGCAATCCGAGAGATGGTGCAGCTTTTAGAAAAAGAACCCGTTGAAGATCCTAGGACTGGGGATTGACTTAGTCGACAATGGAAGAATTGATCGCGCCTGGAGGCGTTTTGGGGAAGATTTTCTTAGGCGCGTGTTTCTTCCGAGCGAACGGGAATATTGCTTTCGCTTTCCCGATCCCCTCCCCCATCTTGCTGCTCGTTTTGCGGCCAAAGAGGCTGCTGGCAAAGCCCTAGGGGTGGGGGTGTGGTGCTGGAAAGAGCTGGAAATTATCCCAGACCAGGGAGGCCGACCTGTACTGCGTTTTCATGGCAAAAGTTCCCAGCTGGCGGAAGCCAAAGGGGTGACACTGGCCCTGGTGAGCTTGACCCACGAGCGGCACGCAAGCGCGGCTTGCGTGCTCCTGATTGGGAAGGATAAGGCAGAAGCTTAACCCGAAGCCTTTTGGATGGCTTCCCTTTCTTGGTGCCTCTCATGCACGGGCGCTAAACCTGGGTCTTTTTTTCTCGCACTCTTGCGGCGAAAGCTAGCCCAGGGTCAGGGAAAGGTGCCAATGGGCCCAAAACCCAGGTAGCGCCCAGTCCCGTGTTTTCGGGGACAGAGGCGCCGGAGGCATTCGATTGCCTTCCGACCGGCCATGCGCTGCATGCCCCGCTTTGAGTTTCCCCCGAACCCCCTTCATAGAAACGACCATACATCCTTTGTCCGATTGCTTCCGGGTAAAGCGAAGGTGACACGACTGCCTCTGGCACCGACGCGCGTTTGGAGAGCACTAACCCTCTCCAGGCGACGGCACGAGGCCGCGCAATGGTAAAAACTTGCGCCATAAGGACGCGCGTGGTTGACGGCATCGATCACAGACGTGTAGGCTGGGTCGACTTCGGTCACTTCGACTCCGATAGAAAAAAGCCGACTTAAGCCCTCGCGATCGCCTTGCCGGTAGGCGAAGGAAAAGAGCAAGCGGGCCTAAACGGGATCCACTGAGTCATGCTCGAGCCTTGCTTTTGCCAAGATCCAATCCTTCGATTAGAAGCCCCTTGCCGGATTCGGCATCGTCGGCCCGGGCAATCTTTTGGCACCCACTAGCAAAAACCGCTTTAGCGTGCTCCTTGCTCTTGCCATGGGGATTCCACAGATCTTTTTCGCTTGCGGAGAAGTTCCCTAGCCTTAATTGGCGCGCTGCCCATCCGGCTGGCGGAGAACGCCTAGAGGACCGCCTCCTGGCCATGGGCGAAGGGCAGGATGCCCTTAAGAGCCAGGTATTGGCTTAGGATCCCCCATCCCCCGGGCAGCCGCAACCGCAGCCGATAGGCTGCGGTCCGTGGATACCTTGGTTTGGCCGCCCAGTTGCCGGCGGTCTTTTTCTTCCCATC
>NZ_CAJNOB010000032.1 GCF_905250085.1 Candidatus Methylacidithermus pantelleriae | reverse complement strand
TGGGGGCCGCGACGCAGCGGGGTCACACCCTCCACCATTTTCCCCACCAAAAAAAGACCCTCAACCGGGTAAAGCAAGGTGACTCGAAACAGGAATGGCCCTAAAACGCGCCAAAATGCCCTAGAATCGATTTTGATGTTGGTCCGGGTAGGGAAGATAGCGGTCACCCTCCACAGCGCAACCCCACGTCAAACAGCAATGGACGTACAACGAGCAAAAAAGGTCTACAATCGATTTTGTCGTGACCCCGGTAGTTGGGATACCCGACCAGCAAAAAAACAAAAGCTCGAGGGGTAGGGCGGGCATATGGAGCTTGAAGACATTGCCCTTGAGGAGGTGACCCTACTTCCCTCGAGCCAAACCCAGGTTAATCACCAGGAAAAACCGAGTCAAGAGGAAAAAGGTTTTCTCACGTGTGAGGAGAAAGCATCACCCTTCGAGCAGAGGATTACCTAAGGACTGTGCGTAGCCCCTACCCCAAATCGTACTTCCTCCCCACTACCTCTGGTAGGAAAGGAACAATAACGATGGTGGCGTATCAAGCTACGCAGCTTCTATATTATCTGATTATACTATCCCGTGCGTGCGTAATGCGTATCACACAACACACACACAGGAGTCAAAAAAAGGGGGGATAAAAGAGAATTGTGGTTAGCGTGATACGACCGTCGAACTAAGTTATTGACTTGGAAGGAGAACGACGAGAATAAGCTGGCGACATACATTGAGACACCTGGTGGCCCTTTCGTTTTACTTCGCTTTAAAGTGTGGGCGGTCGGAGTGTGTGATTGGACGCGCTTCAAAGGAGGGTTCGTGAGAGCATCCTTGTACGACCGCCCACCAAAAAGTTGCATACCAAAAACTTAACGAGGTGCAACAGAAAACTTTACCGACTCATCCGAATACCGCAATCCTAACCAAAGATTTTCCTTGACATCACCCCTGGTTCATATTACCTTGGCTTTAGTAAAGAAAAGGAGGTGAACTGACATGGCGACAGTCAAAAGTTTCCTGACGACGGAAGAGGCAATTCGCTACCTTCGAACCTCTCGTCCTACTCTTTGGAGGCTTGAAAAGGAGGGAAAGTTAAAGCCTTATCGGATAGGGGCTTCGTTGAGGTGGGATCTTGAGGAGTTGGATAGGGCGGTACGGAGTGGGGCGTTAGGCCAGCGTAGGAAGTCGCGAAAGAGTAGGGTAGATGAAGTTCACGTAGAAAGGCCTGACGTTGACGCGGTGGAGTCGTCTTAAACGTAAATCCTTTGGAAAGGTGGGTTATCGTGGAGTTTCGTCTTTTACCGGAGTACTACGTATGTCTTTTGCCGGGAACGAAGAAGCCTGTGGTTAAGGGTTGGGTTACGGGGAGGGGTAATGTTGACAATCCCGAGGTAATAAAAGGTTGGGTCAGGCAGGGGTATAATGTCGGGATTGTTTTGGGGCGGAAGGGTACGCTGGATGTTGATGTTGATGAGCCTGGCTTACTTTCCTTGCTTGAAAAAGCTCTCCCGCCTACCGGTGTAGTCTTTGGGAGGAAAAGTCGTCAAGGTAAAGGTCATTTTCTTTATCGTGTTAAAGGAGATGCTCGGCATGTTTGTTACCTCGATGAAGATGGGAAGACGTTAGTTGAGTTGAGGTGGATGGGTCATCAAACAGCTGTACCCCCTTCGAGGTTGTGCAGGCAAGAAGGTGACGGACCTTCGATACCAGAGGAGGATGAGGTTATTTATTCACGTTTTGGGGGGTATAGGGAGGGAGAGTTTGGGGAGTTAAGTCAGAGGGTTGAGGAAGGTGTGGTTGCTTTTCTATTATCCAAATTTTGGCCAGGTCCTTCCTCTCGTCACAATGCGTATCGAGCGTTAGCTGGGGGATTAAAGAATGCGAAGGTTTCTCTTGAGAGGGTAAAGTCGATTGCTTCGCTTGTGGCGTTACTGACCAAGGACGAAGAGCCACAAGATCGTATTCGCTGTGTTGAAGACACCTACACTCGTGATTTGAATGGCAAGGAACTTGAAGGTTTTGGCACGTTGGTTAGTAGGCTTTCATGCGACGAAAAAAGAGCAAAGAGAGTTGTATGGAGGATAAAATACATCTTGGGGATAAAAAGCAATGGGATAGAAAGCAATGACGGGACAGACGATCAAAAGAAAGAAAGCTCAAAAAGATCTGTACCTATCTGGGTAGTTGAAGTTGGTACGAAAGTAAAGGAGAAATATCAAGAGACTCTCAAGTATACGAACGCGGGGTATTTTGTGCGCTACAGCAAAGAGGAGAGAGTTTGGATCAGTTCAGACCCTTCGGATAAAGATAGTGTAGGTCGTGTAGCGATACAGGAATATTTGAATGAAATGGCTAAGGAGCTACCTTTTGAAGGATTACTACGATATATTATTGCAAGAGATCTTACTGGGAGAATAGCGAAGTGGTATAAGAACGAACCTGATGTTCAGATACATGAGTCGATGTTTGATAGACCACAGTATGTAAATTTGAAGAATGCGGTTCTGGAGTTAGTAGAGGTTGACGGGAAGTTGAGAGCTGAGGTTAAGGCGCAAGAGCCGTGGCATTACTGCAGTCGTCAAGCTCCTGTCGAATATGATCCGGGTGCTGATTGTCCTAGGTGGAGGGAGTTTGTAGAACAGATTTGTGTCGACGAGCAGGGCAATCGGGATAGAGAGAAAGAGGATTGGTTGCAGCTTTTTTCTGGGTATACGCTTTTGCCTGGAAATCCTGAGCAATTGATTTTTCTTTTTTGGGGTTCTGGAGCCAATGGCAAAAGTGTTTTTCTTGATGTCCTTGGGGAAATTTTGGGTAAGCAGAAGGGGTATTATTGGGTTTTGGCAAGTGATGCCTTTGCCAAGGCACGTCGAGATACTCACCCTTCGGCCTATTATCCTCTAAGTAAGGTGCGTTTGGCTTTAGCTCCTGAGGTACCGCCTCATGAGATAGATTCTGATCTTGTGAAGCTTATTACTGGGGAGAAGACATTTGACGCTCGAAGAATGCGACAAGATCACGAAAACCTCAGTGTTAGGGCAAAGGTGTGTATGCTTACGAACCACATGCCTCATACGAAAGATGTTAGTTATGGTAATATGAAGAGGTATTGTATGGTTCCGTTCTATGCAAGCTTTGTCGATGCGGATCATGTGAATCCTCCGTCTTTCAAGAGGGATCTTCATATTAGGGATAAGCTTTTGGAAGAGAGGTCGGGGATATTGAATTGGATGCTGGAGGGTGAAAGGAGGTGGTGTGAAGGAGCTCGTCTTTCGGATGGTGTTCCTTCAATTAAGGAGTTTACGGCTCAGTGTATTGCTGAGACATCTCCCTTTATGGCTTGGTTTTCTATGGCGGTGGTGAAAGATGACTCGGCTGAGTATGACTTTGGGGAGGTGTATGATCATTACAGCGCGTATGTAAGGGAAAACTTTGGTGAGAGGGAAGTTTCTCGTAAGCAAGATTTTGGAAAACTTTTGCACAAACGTGGGGTTAGGACCATGAGGAGAGGGAAGAGCAATAAGACGTTCGTGAAAGGGATAAAGCTATTAGGCCTAGGAGAAATCTTGTAAGGAAAGGAGATAGTCGTGAAGAAGGTGTTGGTAGTGTGTTGTTTCGTTGGGTTGGCTGGCTGTGCCAGTACAGGTGGTAGTAATCATGCTAGTGATTACCGCGCTCGTGCTGCCTGGATAGCTGCGGGAGAGGCTATGCAGGATGCGGCGGAAGAGATGCGGGAAAGGAGGTTGGAACAAACGAGGGAGTTGAGGGAAGATTTGAGGGATTTGCAGAGGCAAATGGATGAGGATCAAAGGTCGTTTGATTTGCAAATGAGGATAGATGAGCTTCGTGGGAATACGGGGGTTGAATGACTTGGTGGTTGGTAGGAAGTTAATGAGAGAAAAGGAGGAAAAGATATGAGGATAGAAACAAGCCCGGGTAGAGATGCTTGTACGGTATACCTTGATCCTAGTGATATTGTTGTTGGGAAAACTATCTATATCAGTCTCCCTGATGTATATCCCTGGGTACTCTGGAATAGTTGGAGAGTAACATCTTTTCAAATGTATAGTAGCCTGGATGCTGGGGGGCTCAACTTTGATATCTCGGGTCATTATAGTACCATAGACCCAGGGATTAAGAATTTTGTCTTTTGCAATTGGGTTCTTGGTACGACCCTTTCTGTATTAGTATCATCGATTAATACATCCAGTGTTAAAAACACAGCAGTTATTACCTGTTTAAAGAACCGTCCGACTGTGGGTCCAATCCTTGGACCACTTAATAGTAACCAACCGTTTACCATATCAGGCACAAGTTCTCGAGCTCAAGTACATCTACATTCCAATGCTCCTAGCGGTTTAGCTCAAGGGTATATTCAGCAGATTATGATAACATCGGTATCTGCTACTGGTGGAACTATGAGCTCGTGGGACGTAACTATCGGTCATACGGGAGAGGCGAGGAGTGGGGGTACTGGAGATGCATTCCAATGGAAGTATGCTGTGGATGCATCCAGTGGTACGGATTTTACCCTGAATAGCACAGTGTACACGCTCTTTAACTGCTGGGGGTTCCCAAAGTTTTTCAATAACTCTACGTCTACCTTGCCTGGGTCGATCAATAACCCCGTAGCAAGTTTCCCGTGTATTGATAATACAACAGGAGCGACGATATCGGGTAGGGTGATTAAATGGGTGAGTGTACCTGCTTTCCCTGATGAAGGGGTTGATCTTTTTGTTGGGGCTACCCCGGGAACAGGGGTGACGAGTTTTACCGTGGGTGGGTTTCTTGCCTACTCGGAAATCTATTAATGACGACTACGGGTCAGGAAGATTGGGAGCTTTTTGCCTATAGGAAGCTTTCGATGATCACAGAGGAATGTGACTTCGAATCAAACAGAGACGAAGGCGTGGTATTCCTCAAGGTCGAATATGTGGAAGGAAAGCCAGCTTCTGGTGAAGCAATCATCGTAGTTCCCCTAGGGCTCTGCAAGAGGAAGTTTCAGGTCCGAAGCTCGGATACAATGCGGTACCTTGTTGATCTGAAAGACAAGGCTCTCGAAGAAAAATATAGAAAGGAGGGTAGAAGTGACGGATGAAGAGAAGATCAAAATGATGAAGATGAGGATACGGAATGCGCTTGAGTCGTTGAGAGATTGCAATCGAGAATTACGAAATCTACGGAAGGATATGTACGACGTCCCAGAGGCAGTAGTTATGAGCAAACACAAATTAAGGACCGCGATGAAAAGCATGGATAACGGGTGGGGTATGTTTGATAATATGGAGGTGTGGATCTTGGATATTGCCTATGAGTTGGGTTCGGCGTTCTTGAACTGTGAGTTACAAAGGCTTGCTATGGGTGAGATTGCTATTGGTGAGGAAGGAAAGGAGGGCTAATGGGAACGATAACGTTGAAAGATCAAATATTGTCTCCACAGTTTCAGGAAAAGATCCGGCGTGTGCTTCCGGAAAAGATAGAGGTTGCACGGTTTTTGCAAATCTGTGCGGCTGCTGCTGCTCATGAAGAGATTAGGGGCTGTGATCCAATAACAGTCTTCGAAAGTATCCTGTCTTTAGCCAGATGGGGTTTGTATCCTGATGGCAAGTATGCGGCACTGGTGGCGTACAAGAATGTATGCAAAGCGCATGTAATGATAGCTGGTGAGATACTTTTACTGCGAAGATCAGGAGTAAAAGGTCCGATTTGGGCTGCGATAGTATATGAACACGACACACTCGTAATAGAAAAAGGTACAAATCCTATCTGTAGGTGGGCACCGAAACTGAATGGTGATCGAGGTGCTAAGATAGGGGCTTTGGCATATATCGATTATGGGAATGGTGAGTTTGATTGCGAGTACATGACGATCGAGGAAATCGATCAAATACGAGAGTTTAGCATCGCAGCAAAAAAGGGAGTGGGTCCTTGGTGTGGGCCTGAGACGGTTGTGGATGAAATGAGGAAAAAAGTTGTGCTACGGAGGTTGTTAAAGCGCCAGGGGTATGAACAAGAGCTTATGCAACTTGTGGATGAGATGGAACAAGAACCAGAAGAACCAGTAGTGGAGGTTGATGATGAACAAAATACTTAAAAAGCACAAGTCTGCGTTGCTCAAGATTAGGAACCTCTTAGACAGGGAGGTAAGAAGGCTCAGTCGCAGTAAAAGGAAGAAAGAGAAGAGGCTAGACACAGAGAAGGTGAAGGAGGCGTTTCGGAAGTACGGGTATGATGGGGCGCTTGTGTCTCAAATAGCAGAGGACTTAGGGTTAAAGGATCAAAAGGCAAGGCAAGCGCTATGGGTGTGGATCTATTACAATGCTAAGAAAGGACAGTTAGTGAGGGATGGGAAGAAGTATCGGCTGGTCGATCTGTGGGAGCAATGATGTGTAGCGAGAATGAGGTTAATCACAGCCAGTGTCTTTCATAGGAGAATTAACTGCCCTGGCTCAGCTCTCCTTGAGGCACAGGTCCCAAGCATACCCGCTCCCGAAGCTCTTGAAGGCAGTAGACTTCACGAACTACTGGCTACCGGTCAGGGAGAGGAAAACGCGGATATTCGATGGGCTAGGGAGACAGTGGCTTGTTTGGTTGAAAACCTTCTTGGGGAAGGGCAGAGCGAAACATACTATGAGATCGACTTGAGTTATGGAGCGGAGTATTTGGGGAGAGCCGACTTTGTGGCAGTCAATAGAACAAGTGCTCTGATTGTGGATTACAAATTCTATCGCCAAGAAAATATTCCTCCCTCCGAAAGGCAGCTAGCATTGTTAGCTGTAGGAGTATGGGATAGGTGGTGCGTGAAAAAGGTCTATGCTGTATACGTTAACCCTCTCCTTCGAGCTACAAGTTCGGTGTATGCGTACGACAGTACCAATATCGAGGAGATTCTCCTTACGTATCTAGAGGTGCTAGTAAAGATAAAGAATACCCCTTACACACAAGTAGGGCCATGGTGTTTGTATTGCAGGGCGAAATGTATATGCGATTCTTTTTCAAAGGAGGTGAAAGAGCTATGGCAAATGGGACGGAAGATACGAAGTGGTTAGCGTGGCCGCCGGATAGGGAAATAACGAAAGACAATGTTCACATCTGGGCATGGAAGAGTAGGTTAGTAAAAAAGATGTTGGAAGATGTGGATAGGATGATTCGTAAGTTGATAGAGGAGAGTGGAGGGAATGAGTACGTTCAGTTGAAAGAGAGAAAATACGTGGAGGTGGACGATGTGTGGGAACTGTGGCAAGCGTGTAGGGAAAGTGGAATGAAGGTAAAGGAGTTCCTTGCCTATTGTGATGTGAGGGTAGGAGAAATGAAAAGGGAGGGAAAGTTACCGGAAGGTTTCGAAGTAAAATATCGAACAGTGAAATATATTTGGCTTGATCCTACGAGGTTGATCGATGACGTACGGTAGCGATTTGGAAAAGTTGGTACGGGCGTTTAGCATCTCGGTCGTTCTTTGGCAAGAGATAGAATGGGAGGGAGAGAATGCAAAGACCGAGCACGATCCTCATGATCCCGGCGGAGCGACGAAGTTTGGGGTGGATCTAAGGAGTCACCCGGGATTGAGGATAGAGGATTTAAGTTTTGAAAAGGCGTGGGAGATCTATGAGAAGGAGTGGGCTGATTGTGGGGCGCATAGGCTGCGCCCTTCTTTAGCCTTTTTGGTGTTTAATGCAGGGGTAAACATTGGGTACCGAAAGGCGATTACACTCCTGCAGGCTGCAGCTGGTGTTGAGCAAGACGGAGTAATCGGGGAAAAGACTGTGGAGGCATCCAAGGAAGTGAAGGATTGGCAGTTTATTAGTAAGTGGGATGGTTATTACTACGGGTTAAGCATAGTGCTCCGAGAAAGGTTTCTTGAAGGGTGGGTTACCAGGGTTAGGAAAGCTTACGATGCTGTGAGATTTTTGAATAACTATGCACCATAGAGCGTTTGTTGTAGAAGGGGAACCGATAGCCAAGGGGAGTAAAGTTTCGTTTGTACACAAATCTGGGAAGCGAGTGGTTATCGATTCCAATCAAGGGAGAGTACAAGGGTATGTGTATGCTATCAGAGTCTCGTATCGAGCGAAGTATGGAGAAGAGGAATTGCTATGTCCTCCGATAGCGGCAAAGATAGTTTTCTACTTCACGGTTCCTAAGCACTTAAGGGTTAAGCTCTCGAAGAAAAAGATTGACACCTGGAAAGCAACTCGACCAGATGTGGACAAGCTCATTCGTTGTGTTTTGGATTCTCTCTCTGGGTTGGCGTTTGTTGATGACTCCGAGATAGTGAGAGTGGAAGCTGAGAAGCACGTAACAGATGGGATAGCTAGGACGGAAATTGAACTTGTCTCTCTGGCTTGAAGTTGACTCTAATACTTTCTTACTTAAGTTGAGGAAGGAAGATGACCGAACTGCAGCAAATCCGCGATTGGATTATGCCGTTAACAGCGATCGTGGCTTTGCTTGTGGCAATAGGGCAGGCAAAAGAAAAAATCCGCGAACTCGAGGGAAAATATAACGATCTGTCACAAGAGATTCATAGGCTAACCATCGGCATGGAGGAGTTGAAAGGTTTGGTTATCCGGGCCATATTGGAAAAAGACAAAGGAGGAAAAACGTGAAGGATTGGAAGACTACTGTTATAGGATGGCTTCAGTTTGCAGCAACAGTAATTGCTACTGTCATCTCTTGGCTCAAAACCGGGGCAATGGATGCGGCTCAGTTCACGCTTGTGATTCAGTCGTTGCTAGTGGCTATCGGGTTACACGCTGCATCCGACTCCAAGCCATCCCAAAGCTAAGCATGGCGAATGAACGTAACAGCCGAAGACATAGAAATAAGCGTATCGCTTATCTTACTTCTCTTGGTTTGTCTCTATCTTTATCGATCCTCATAGGATGCGCCACGCGCCCTGTGCCTCATGAGGCTCACCCAATACCAGCACCGAAGGCGTATACGCCAGTACCTCCACCAAACCCAGATAAGATCAACCCAGGGGAACCGTATCTTCTGCCATGAATGGAGAGCCAATCCTAGCAACGATTAGTGCGGCTTCTGAAGCAATAAGCTCGGTGTTCTCGACACTGGACAAAATCTCCGAAGCTCAGTTGAGGCAAAAGGCTTATGACGAGCTGCTTAGAATCGGACAGGCTCTCAATGACGTTTTCTCGACCGACCCGGAAAAAGTAAAAGCCGCACAACGCACAATCGAAGCGTCTTTAGCCGAAGGCGCGGCAGCCACCGGTCGTGTCTTTTCGAGTAGTCAAACGTATGTCCGGGTACCAGCTGGGGTGCTGAAGACACTTATCGAAGCGTTCCTTAAGGAAAAATGGGAGACACTTGGGGTTAAGTTTAGCTGAAAATAGGAGAGCAAAAAAATGAACCACTACGAACGAAATCATCAGAGAGAGGAAAAACACTTTCGCCGCATTCACTGGAGACAGGTGGTTGAGTCGCTAGAGCTACCCAAGAAGATCGTTGTGGCTATCGAAAGGTTATCGAAAGGAACAGGGGTACATCCGAGGGTTATTCTTTCGGATGCCATAGCTGTAGGGATTATGGAGTTAAGGAATCGCTACAAACCCTTTGTGGAATTTCGGAAATTCGTTCACAGTACCATTAGCAAAGATGTGGAAGTTACTGAAGGAGCTCTTCAGGGAGATGCAAGCGGTGAAGTCGAACCCGACTACTCGGGATGCGGCGCAGAGTTTAGTGATCCTTCTGTCGGATCCAGACTCGAAGAGGCATCTAGTGAAAGTCCTTCTGTGGGTGAAGAAGAGTGATGAGACTCTAGGGGAAGAGTTTTCCTTCCTCGCCGCTTTCGATGAGTATGGGGAAGAGGGTGAGGAGGATTTTCTTGGGAGTTAAGGCTTTCAAAATTCACAGCCTCTATTCCAGGGATTTGAACGAAGTCTGTCGCCATGGCCATCCTCTTACGTCTCCTAGCCTTGAGAGCCTTTAGGTGCGCTCGGATCTCTGTAAACGCAGAAAGCTTTCGCCTATCGTCTGTGGTTGAAACGATATGGAAAAGCTCTCTTTCGAGCATCTCGATTGTTTCGTCAATGATCGGATTGAGAGTGACGCAACCGAGTCTAATGATAGCGCGAGCCAAAGCTACCTTACTTTTAAGCTCATCTTCTTTCAAGAACTGTTCCCACAATCGCTTGATATTGATTGCGTCCTGTTCTTTTTCTTCCTGATCGTAAACAGATTCTAAGTATTTATCGTGGGCGAGATGAAATCCTGAGGGCATCGTTAGCGCCTTTC
>NZ_CAJNOB010000031.1 GCF_905250085.1 Candidatus Methylacidithermus pantelleriae | reverse complement strand
ATCCGGGCACGGCCTCCTGCCGTCGCCCGGAGAGGATTGGGTCTCTCCGAACGCCCATCTCTGCCACAGGCAGTCGTGCCTACTTTGCAACGGCGGTCATGTAACCTTTGCCCTACCCGCAAGCAATTGGACCAAGCACGTATGGTCGTTTCTATGGCGGGGGTTCCGAAGAGACTCAAAGCGACGCAGGCAGCGCATGCCCGGTCGCCAGGTCATGGACGGACTCCCGCGGCTCTGTCCCGCAAACGCGGGACTGGGCGCTACCTGGGCATTGCGGGTGAAACTCCAGCAGGCGAATCGTCGGGAGCACGATTTGGCCGGCGTGCCGGGCGATCTTCGCCGGTAGAGGAATCGTTGTCTATGGTTTTAGGAACGGTTTCATGGTCTAGGATTTGATCGTTGGGTCATAGCGGAAACGGCGGTAATCACAGACCTAAGGCACCAAAGGCGCTCGGTGCGTTCTGAAACGGTCCTGTGGCAAAAGATTTGGTGCTTTCCTCTCGAGCCTATTGGGCTGCCGCGATGGGGTATTGGTCAGGGAGTTCTACGAACAAGCCTCGGAGGCGGGTCACCAGTGCAGGCGCGAGGGGTAAGCTTAATGCTTTAGCTAGCCGTTTGCGACATCGTCTTCCACGTGGCTCCCAGGCCCAAGATGACGGGTAGAATGGGGATGGGAAAAATCCGCCCGATGGAGAACCACCCCACGGAATGGAGTGTTGCCGTTCTCGAAGGAACCGCTTTTTGATCGCCCCGGTCATGGACGGGAAACACCATAGCCCTTAGGGAGAATTTCTCTCCAATTGGTGGTCCGTTTCAGAAGGGCGGTTCGTGTCCCGCTCTTTTGTGAAACTCTTCCGGCAATATCGAGCAGAGTCTCCAGCGAGGTTCTCTCCTGTGGTTAATCGGGCTTTGGGTTTTCCGATTGGGGGAACCCAAGGATTGGGAAGATATTCTTCGTTGAATAGGCCGCGCGCAACGGACCATTGCGGGGGTAGGATTTGAACCTACGACCTTCAGGTTATGAGCCTGACGAGCTACCTGGCTGCTCCACCCCGCGATCTTCGTTTTGGAACTGACTCAAGGTGTCTTGAGTCACTTCCAAAGCAAGTTATGCTCGGCCTAGGAAAAATGCAACTATCCAGTTTCTCTGGCACAGGAGAGGTCTTTTGAGCGTCAATGGGACGGGAACATTCCTTAGGGAGCGTCCGTAAGCAGATGGGATTTCGCGTGGGCGAGCTACAGTTTTATCTTGAGTTTTCTAACACAGGTTGGATGCGAGAGAGGATATGAGTTTTGGATGCCATGCCAATATGTTTTGCTTTCACCTGACCGTCTTTAAAAACTAACAGGGTAGGGATCGACTGGATGGAATAGGCCCGTGCAAGACCCGGCTCTTCGTCGACGTTGACTTTGACGAATTTGGCTTTTCCGTTGAGTTCTTGGGCTAGCTCCTCCAAGAGGGGTGCAAGCATCTTACATGGACCGCACCATTCCGCCCAAAAGTCTACGACGACTGGTAGAGGTGATTGCAGCACTTCTCGGTCAAAGTCCTTGTTGGTAACCGCTTGAATCGCCATATGTCTTCCTTACTGGTTTGTTCGTTCCGTTCCGAAGATCCGCCTACCGAAGAATATCTAAGTACAGTAGTAACAGGAGGGCTGCTGTCAACCAACTGGCTACTGCCGCAGTCACGGATAGGAAGGTGACCCATCGATCCTGACCGGATGAGGCAAAGACTTTAAAAAGGCTTCTACGCTCAGGCCGCTTTCCAGGAATCGAACGCGGAAGACGACGTGCGTCCGAGGAACGGGTGGGTCCGGAACTTCCCTTTCCATCCTTTCCTTCCTTCGTGTCTGTGGAGTGAGCGGGATGGGAAGCTTCGGCAGAAGCTCCACCGTCACCACCGGCAGCCGGTTGTGGGGATGAGGAGTTGAGCGAAGAACCGCCCCCCAATTCTCGAGGAGCGCTAGGGGCTGTGGGAGCGTCTTCAAGCCTTGGCAGCGAAGAGCCGTGCTTTGTTTCGGGCGGGATGGGAACGGGAGACGACGTTTTCGGTCCTTGCGCCACGGGAGTCGTGCCGGATAGCGGGGTTGCAACCTGGTAACTCCCCCTTCCGCTAACGCGGTAAACCCGGGGCTCCCCTATGGGAGGAGGGGATGGAAAGCGGGGGCGTAGGCTTTCTCCAGGACTGGGGGCCGAAGAGGGTGCTTCCCTCGATCTGATGACGGGCTTTGGGGGCGGAGGAGGAAGAGCCCGACCCGGTTTTCCATTGTCCGAGTTCGATTGGAGCTCTTTCATAGTTCACCTTTTTACAGACGTCGTGCGGCTAGGTCAACAGATTAGATTCCTTGGGTCGCTTGGTCCTAACCCTGGGAGAAGGTTTTGCTCAACCCTGCCACACACCGGTTAAGGGAATTGGGCCTTTTGGAAGCCCTTCCCCTTTGATCGGAGGGTGGATTTCTGCCTCCGAGGATTTCTCTACTGAGCGAATGGCCCCTTCGCAAGTAAGTAAGACGCTCTTTTTTCCGGGCTGCCTTTGCCCGTGAGCCCTCGGCGGAAGTTTTGACGGCTCGGCAAATTTGCCGCGCGATCTTTTTTCCTTTTCTGCCGGTTTGGCTCGCAAGCTTTCTTGGGAAGCCGTTGCCGAAAAAACTCTTGCCCCGCCCTTTAGCTTGGCGGTTGATCCTGGCCTTCGTAATGGAAGTTTCGCCTGGAAGCTTCGGGATTGACGGGGCTATGAAAAGCCGCAAAAAGGGAAAGGAGCGGTTTTGAGGTCCTTTTGTTTGGGATGCAGAAACGACTGTTTTTTGGCTCCCAGGCTTGAGAAGATTACAACGCCAAGTAAGAAGAGATTAGTGAAAAAGACGTGTCGGCTTCTGGGGGGAGGATTGGTGGCCTGCGCTCTTGGTTTCGGCACGATGGTATGGACTGGGTGTGATCAAGCCTTCTATTTGGTGGAGACCAGTGGGGTTTGGAAACCGGACCGAAGCGAGGTTGAGGAAGCCCTTAAGGAGGATCTTTTGGGAGGCGGGCAAGCTGGAAAACTCGGCATTAGATTGTATGAGCTTCGGGTGCAACAACTGGGCGACCCGAGCCGCAATCCGTGGACCCGAGAGGTGGAAGCTCCTGTGCAGTTCTTTCTCTACGTGGAGTGGAAAAACGGGCGGCGTTTCCAGCAGAACTATGATGCTCTGGTGGTCCGGGAGGGGACAAAGGGCTGGCACTTAAAGAAGATGTTCATCTATTCGATTCGAACCCAACTCCAGAGTGTGGGCACGTGAGTAAGGTATAAGCTGTGCTAATATGGTACAAAAAAACGATAGAAGACAAACTTGCGATTTTCGTTTGACGTGTGGTGGAAACCACTTCTACTTTTAGACAAGGATTGGGCAGTATTTGTCGTAAGGCAACGGTGGGTGCACCGATAAGTTTTTTGTAAGCAGGATAAAAAGCGAGATAGGTAGGAAACCATGGACAGCGCACATCACGCGGCAGGAGCATCGAGCGGGGAAGGGGTTCTTCACGTAGAAGAGAGCTGGGAGGAACTGGAACATCACTATCGCCAGCTTCCCTGGTGGCGACGGTGGGTCTTTTCTACCGATCACAAGGTGATCGGGTTGCAGTATACCGTCACGGCTCTCCTTTTCCTTTTCATCGGGTTTAGCTTGATGATGGTCATGCGTTGGCAGCTCGCACATCCGGGCCAGCCGGTTCCATGGGTGGGTCCAATATTAGAAAAACTTCTGGGTCCGACCATGGCGCCTGGAGGGGTCATTACCCCGCAGCTCTATAACACCTTCGGGGCCATGCATGGGACGATCATGATTTTCCTTGGGGTTGTCCCGTTGGGTTTTGCGGGAATTGGGAATTTTGTCGTGCCCCTGCAGGTGGGAGCCCCGGATATGGCGTTCCCGCGGATCAATATGGCCAGCTTTTGGGCTCAGTTTGTGGGTGGGCTCATCATGCTAGCCAGCTTTTTTGTGCCAGGAGGAGCGGCGAAAACCGGCTGGACCGCTTACACTCCGCTGGCAGACGTGGTGGACAACGGACCTGGATTTCACCCGATTTTGAACGGGCAGACCCTGTGGATCATCGGGATGATTTTTGTTATCACGGCGTCGCTTTTAGGTTCCATTAATTTTCTTGCTACGATCATCCAGTTGCGCGCTCCGGGAATGACGTGGATGCGGCTGCCTTTCTTTGTTTGGGCGGAACTCGTAACGGCTTTTCTTTTGCTCCTGGCCTTCCCTCCCTTAGAGGCGGCCGCGATTATGCAATTTATGGACCGGGTATTTGGGACGAGTTTTTTTGCTCCCACAGGTCTTGTCGTTAATGGGCAACTGGCTCCGGTCAGTGGAGGAGGGACTCCCATTTTGTGGCAGCATCTTTTCTGGTTCCTGGCGCATCCGGAGGTCTATGTACTGGTTCTCCCCGCGCTTGGCATTGTGGCGGAGGTCATAGCAAACAATATCCGCAAGCCGCTCTACGGGTATAAGATCATGGTCTATTCGGTTTGTGCGATCGGTTTTCTTTCCATGATCGTGTGGGCTCATCACATGTACATGACGGGAATGGGTCCTGCCGTAAGCGCATTTTTCCAGACCACCACTGTCTCCATTTCGGTCCCCTCTGTCCTCATCATTAGTTGCCTTGTGCTTTCGCTTTGGGGCGCTTCGATTCGTTTCACCCTTCCCATGCTCTGGGCCTTGGCCTTTATCCCCATGTTTGGGATTGGTGGACTTACCGGGTTGCCTTTGGCTTTCAGCGCGGCAGGCTTGGTCTTACATGATACGTACTACGTGATCGGGCACTTCCATTATCTGGTAGCTCCAGGATCGCTCTTCGCTGCCTTCGCGGCCGTGTACTATTGGTTTCCGAAGGCCACCGGACGCTATCTTAACGAGTTTTTGGGCAAGATTCACTTCTGGGGTTCGCTGATTTTCATGAATGGCATTTTCTGGCCTATGCTGATTCAGGGTTTCGCGGGCATTCATCGCCGGTGGTATGACGGAGGTGCTTCTTGGCAATTGGCCCAGGGGGTTCTGCAACTCAATTATGTGATGTCGGTTAGTACGTGGCTGCTTGGAATTTTCCAGCTTTTCTTCATTGTCAATTTCTTCTGGAGCCTCTGGTTTGGTCGCAAGGTGGAGTCAGACAACCCGTGGGAAGCCACCACGCTTGAGTGGGCTACCCCGACACCACCCCCGCATGGAAATTTCCAGCGGCAACCCTTGGTCTATCGTGGACCTTATGAATACGGGGTTCCGGGATACTCGCAGGACTATCTGCCTCAGTTTGAGGCCTTTGGAGCTCCGGCACCCCGCCTGGCAAGTCCTGCTCCTCCTGCTGGAGCCTAGTATCTATGGAATTCCTTTGTGAAGAGGAAGGTGAGTGGATCCGAGCTAGGGGTTAAAGAGGGGCGATTGACGTTTCGCACAGCGTAACCCACTCTGGCCAAAGGGGATATCCTTCGCCGAAAAAGGGCTTCCTCCCGGCGGTTCCCCAGGATCTCTTCTCTGGCAGAGTCCTGGCTTGGATGGTATAGCCGGGCTTACCCACTGGGGCAGCTTATACTAGCAGGCCGTGTCCGATCCCGTTTGCCAGCGTAAAGCGAGTTTTGGTTTCGCTTGGCTTTCCTTTTGTAACTGGAACCAAAACACTAGAAAAGGGTTTACAGAGAGGAGGGAGTCTTTCTAGCCTAGCTCTCCGTATGGGGAGAAACGGTGCCCTCGCTCGCGTCGATCCTCGCTTTCTCAAGGAAGAGGGGACAGAGGTATTCACCGGAACCGAGCTTTTGGTTAAGGGGCTTTTGGAGACACATGGTGGTACCCACCTTTGGACCGGGTATCCGGGTTCTCCCGTTTCTGGCTTTTTCGATGCCATTGATCTGGTTCGGGATCTTCTCAAGGAACGCGGCATCCGAGCCATCCTAGCGAATAACGAGGCGCTTGCTGGAGCCATGTTAAACGGCTCTCAGATGATGGGTCTGCGAGCAGCGGCCGTTATGAAAAGCGTCGGGCTCCACGTGGCTTCCGACGGCCTTGCCTTGGGCAATTTAGCGGGTGCACATCCGGAGGGAGGAGCTTTGGTGATCGTTGGGGATGATCCTTGGAGCGAGTCTACTCAGGTGCCGGCAGATTCACGGTTTCTCGCGCAGCATCTTCATATGCCGGTTTTGGAACCTAGCTCCCTCCAGGAGGTCAAGGATTGGATTAATACGGCCTTTGTCCTCTCTCGAGAGAGTGGGTGTTACATTCTTTTTCTTCTTTCGAGCTATCAAGCTGAAGGAGGGGGCACAGTCCAGTTGCACCATAATCACTTCGATACGCGGTTTAGCACCCTTCATCCGGTCGAGATCGACACGGAAAGAGTTGATTACGACAAGGTTTTGCTACCCCCCCGAACGGGCAAAAAGGAGATGGAACTACGGCAGCGCTGGGAGCGACTTTGGAGGATGGCGCGCCGCCTTGGGGTCAATGAGATTTTCTGGCCTGCTGATCCTCCTTTTTCACCAGAGCACCGGTATCGGATCGGCTTTGTTAGCTCAGGGCTTTCGCTTTGCTATCTCTACCAGGCCTTAGAGGAACTAGGCCTTGAGTCTCAACTCCCCATCCTGCGCTGTGGCATTAGTCATCCGTTGGATCCGGAGCTCGTCCGGGAGTTTGCTTCCCGTGTGGAGGCGGTGGTGGTTGTTGAGGAAAGGAGAGCGTTTTTGGAATCCCAAATTGCTTGCGCCGTTGCCCAGGCGGGGATCAGTTGTCGCATTTGGGGCAAGCAGTTTCCCTACGGGCTACCTGGCTTTCCGGATGTACTGGGGTTACACCCCTCTCTTGTGGCCGAACGCTTGGGGCGCCTGTTGGAAGCCATTGGCCAACACGAGGATGGCTATCGAGACTGGGTGGGCCTGGGGAGTGTCGCTAAGAAAATCCAAGCAATGAGCACCTCGGGACGCAACGTTGTTGCGCGAACGCCGACGTTCTGCCCCGGTTGTCCCCACAGGGATAGTGCGTCAGTCCTTTTAGAGATTGAGAAGGCGTTTCGGGATCCGAGCTATATGTGGAAACGTCATCGGAAGGGGCCTGTGCGCCTCGTTTTTCATGGGGATACCGGGTGTTACACCATGTTGATGTTCGAGCCCTACCAGAGGCTGATGCATAACTACAGCGGGATGGGGTTGGGTGGTGGGACAGGGTTGGGCGTCGATCCTTTTATTACCAATAAACAGGTCGTTTTCATGGGGGATTCTACCTTTTTTCATAGCGGGTTGGTAGCCATATCCAACTCGGTGAAAAATGGTCAGGATGTTACCTACCTAATCCTGGACAATCGCACAACGGCGATGACAGGACACCAGGGAACGCCGGCGACCGAAGAGGACCTAATGGGGGAATCCCGATTTACCCAAAGGATCGAAACGATCGCCCGCTCTATTACCCAGCAAGCTGGTGCTCCTGTGATTCGCATCGATCCTAGCGATCGAAGGAAGTATCGGCAGCTTTTGGAAGAGATCCTTCTGCGCGATGGGGTCAAGGTTGTCATCGCCGACAAGGAGTGTGCCATTACCTATCAGCGGAAGGTGGCGCGGAGAGAACGAGAAGAAATCGCCCGATTCGGCTACCTTCGCCAGAAGCGTTACATCCAGATTAATCCCGAGGTTTGCGAATACTGCTTGGAGTGCACGCTTTCGACTGGATGTCCAGGTCTTTCGATTGGAGAGAGTTTCTTTGGTCCTAAGATTCAAACGGATCTTTCTTGGTGTGTCGCTGATGGGGCTTGCGCCAAGCTTTTTGCGTGTCCTGCATTCGAAGAAATCACGGTCATCCGAAGAGGAAGACAGCCAGAACCCTCTGGCTGTCGAGTGGGATCGCGTCTGCCGGCTCCCTCGACGCGCCTGCTGGACAAGCGTTGGAGCGTTTATCTTGCCGGGGTGGGGGGAATGGGGGTCGCAAGCCTTACGGCGGTGCTGGTCCGTGCTGGTCATCGAGAGGGGTATCGAGTGCGTTTCTGCCAGAAGACGGGTCTGGCCATTCGAAACGGCGGAGTGTATAGCCAGGTGACATTCTCTCCTACGGACCGTTCTTGTGCGGAGCCGGTCCTCCTTCGTTACGGGGAGGCGGACCTTCTTTTGGGCTTGGACCTATTGGAAGCGGCCCGGGCGCTGGATCCGACTTTTTGCCAACGGGTCGTTTCTCCGGAGCGAACCGCCGCGATTGTGAATACGGCCAAGACACCCACCATTCGTTGTTTGCTCGGGCAAGAGGATTTTTCAGTCGAGGAACTCGTCGAGTATCTCAGGGGGGCGACACGACCCGGTCGATTCTTGGCGATCGACCTTTTCGTGGCGACGGAACAGGAGTTTGGAACCAAACTTTTGGCCAATTTGGTACTTCTAGGGGTTGCTTTCCAACGCGGCGAATTGCCCCTTTCTCTTGACAGTCTCCAGTGGGCCATTCGGGAAACCTTTGGACATCGGGCTCACGAGAACTGGCAGGCATTCGAGTTCGGGCGTCGTCTGGCAGAGGCTCGCCCCAGGGCAGAAGCGTCGGCAAAAAACGGAGGGTACCAGGAGGTGCTCTCAGAGAAGCTTTCCTGGCTGGAAAAACGAGGAAGCCCAGGTAAGAAGCTTGCCCAAGCTTTATGGCGTGCGGTGGTTGAGTCGATCGGCGAATTCTCCCTAGAAGACGTGGTACTGCGGGACCTTACACTTCGGCTCTACGAGCTTTTGTTGTGGGGAGGGGAAGCATACGCTCGGAGGTATCTGCGGGTTCTGTTGGCAGTGCATCGCCACGATCAACCGGAGAGAGGGTACGAAGCAACGCAGGTGGCTATGGAGAGCCTTTTCCGAGTCATGGCAATCAAGGACGAAGTATATGTTGCAGAGCTTTTGACTCGGCCGGAACGGGACCAGAGGGATTATGACCGTTACCGGCTAGATCTTTCCCAAGGGGAATCTCTCGTACGCCGTCATTATCTTTGTCCAGAAATTCAGCTCCTTGGGCGGGGATGGGCAATCCCCCTGGTAGTGCCTCACGGAATTCTCAGGGTCATAGCTCGGTGCCAGTGGCTGCGGAAAGTGCTCCGGTGGCACCGTTCTGAGGAAGCTTTCCGTGATTACTACTTGGAGGCGGTAGAAACCACGCTTTCACAGGGAGCGCAGGATTACGACCGTTGGGTCGCATTTCTACGAGTTCCGCTAGGCGTCCGAGGCTTTCGGCGAGTTCGATCGGCTCAAATGGAGAAGGCACAAGTTGAGGTCCGGCAGTGGCTGAAGCGGTTTCGAGATGACTCCAAAGAGTCTCTGGCCATGTGTAGCCCATCCTGAAGCGGCTGCGGCAAAGGTCTGGTCCTTTTGGGTTGCTTCGCGCGAATGACAAAACTGACCTTTTGCCTCAAGAAGATTGCAAGGCTTTTTGAGAGCCTAAGAGAGAAGGCCCGCACGGCGGGGATGCGTGTGGTCTTCTACAACCGGGGGCGTCTTTGTGCCAAGAGAGCTTCGAACAGTCTTGACTTGCCCCCAAGCCTAGCAGAGGGTCTGGCGCTTTTTCCTTCAAAGTTTTGGGTTGCGTCGTGATCGTGCTCCAGGCGCGTCCTGCGGCGAGCGCGCGTGCGTGCCCGTGTGGCGTACGGCGAGGAGGCGTTAGGGGTTGGGAACAGCTAAACAATAGGGACACATAAGGTTGTTCATCGCAGAATGTCAGAATGGACGTTCAATGCGTGGGGCAGGGTGTTGGCTACAAGACGGCTTGGCGGTTGTAATAGGAGGGGGCGTTTGCCTATTGCTACAGAGCAGTTGCCAACTGGATGGGTGATCGTTCATATGGAGTCCTCACAACCTAATGGCATGGGCCTCTCTTGCGCAGGTGTGCAAGTGCCGATGACCCAGTGGATTGAGAGAGACAACGGGCTTGGGTTTTCCAAGTTGGCTCTCAAGCAAATTCTTGGAAATCCTTAAGGCCCTCTAAGGGGGGAGGTCGGGTCCCGGAGGAACGGCCATTGCAGAGGGCTCGGTGGGCCGTTGCGTGGATCGGAAGGTCGGCGTCATCCTGGTCGAGTAGGGCGACCGACTGATGCGCTTTGGCTTCGAGTACAGGGAAGCGGCATAGACCGCGCAGAGTCGATCGGTCCTGGTGGTCGATCCGGATGAGATGATTGAGGATATCGTGTGAGCTGCATGTAGCGGTCGTTCCCTTGTGTGCCAGGCTTCACGGGAAGAGGTGTGCGGAAAACGGTGCGAAGAAGGGGCTCGAAG
>NZ_CAJNOB010000030.1 GCF_905250085.1 Candidatus Methylacidithermus pantelleriae | reverse complement strand
AGAAATCGGACTAAAGAACAACTCTCTGTGTTTGCCGAGCGCCTTTTGACGGCACAAATAGCCAGGAGGGAGCTTCGCCTCTAGTTGTCGGCTCTTGGCTTACACCCTGGTCGGAACGCTGCGACGGCTAGCTCTGCGAGGAACGAAGCGGCCCGAGGCTCAAAGTCGACACCCTCTGGCTCCATCTCTTTACGGTCGGCGCACTGGTGCGAGTCAGCGTAGGGCCTATGCTCCTATTGATGAGCAATGCCTATCCTTGAAAAAACCCTCTTTCTCGACAGTTGCCAAACGCTGCCTTGCTCAAGCCTCTCTCAAAACCTCTAGTTCCCTTCCTTTACCAAAGCCTACGCTTGGGCGGGGCTTTGCTTAAAAAATGGTTTTTTTACCTCTTTGCAGGGCTTGTCTTAGGGCAAAACGAGCGGAAGCTTGCTTGATTTTACCTTAACCCTTAACAAAAGCTTTTCGTTATTCAAACTCCTGGCAATTGACCGAATCAGCCCCTCTTTTGCCCGAAAGGTCAGGCTTTGCGGGAATTGGCGCCTAAAGCCTTGGCTCCAGCACGGTCTTTTGAGAAGCCTCTACTTTAGCGGCACTCCCGATGAGTGTGGGCTAAATGGAAACCTCTTTAGCGCTTGAAAAGAACTGTTGTGGTAGAGCACCGCGAGCCACGATAGGTCCTTTCTTACCGGAAGAGAAGAGCCAGTAGTCTTGTTTTTCCAAGATCCCAAGGAAGTACTTGTTTGATTCCAATTCGAGAAAGCCACGCTGAGTGCCACAAATCTCAACTACACTGAACGAACAGGCCAACCCTGCGCAAAAGGCTGCGATCCCTTTGGACAAGACTTTTCCCCGGGAAGGATCAAAGTGGGTTATTGCCAGCTCAGAGGCGTAAAAAGTCAAGCTTTCTCGATTAAAAGCCAATGCTGGGACCTACGGCTAAAGGCGGTTGAGCGGGTTGCGTTTGCGTGTCCCTCTCCCCAGGGCCGGCAACTCCAGCGGTACCTACCTCTCCGCTTGTTCTCCCACCGGCACACCCAGAAAGGAAAAGGACGGCAAAAACCAAGGCCAAGGCAGCACACCGCCACTTGGCCCCAGAAACGACCCAACCAAAAGCTCGATTCCAAGGACGGCTATTCATTCCCAAAGAAAAACGCTAGCGAGTCAAAAAGTTCAATTCTTTAAGCAAAAAAGGCCCCTTTTTTGAGGACCGTTTTTTCTTAGAAAGAAAGTCAAACGCTAATCCAGCCAGTCGCTCCAACCACGGAAAAAAACCTCTTCTCCCATGGGAACAACTGCAACACGCTAATCTTTTGGGTTCTCTGGAAGACTCGACAGCCTACAAGCCTTAAGCTTTGGGTTCCCATTGGTTAGTTTTTCCAGGGAATCCAACAGCCCATCCTTGTGGGAAAAACTTACGAGGATCGCTTGAGGCAATGGATCAAAAGGCTATTACCGTCTGGGTCGGAGATCACCGCTAGCCAGCAGACGGGTGTCTCGACGGGTTCCACTCGGAAAGGGACCCCACTGGTACGCAGGTGCTCTACCATAGCGGGAAAGTCCTCCACTTCCAAAGCTACACATCCCCCATTGGGGGAAGGCTCCCAACCTTCCACCCCATTTCCGATCCCTAGCGTGCTACCTCCAATGTCATATTCGACAAATCCCTGAGTTTCTGTTCCAAAAAGCCGGGCCGGTTCTAATGCTAAAATTCCCTCGTAGAAACGCCGTGCACGAGGCAAATCCGTCACCGGATAGGCCGAAAAAGCAATCTCAAGCACTTTCAATTCTGACCTCCTTTTGAGCACCATCCGATCGGGATGGTCGATGGATTGGGGAATTGGATTTTGCACGCAAAAGAAACCACGTTCCGCCTTTGTTGAGAACGGGGATTTTTCTTCCTCCTACCATCCCGCTGCTTGATTAGCCACTGTTTTCGTTGGGCTTGTGTACTTTTTTCGACCAAAGCTTTCCTTTCGAGAACCGGTTCGCTACAACATAAGCCAAAAGGTCAGCCTTTTTGCCGAATCGGCAAGGAGGTGCAAAGCGAAACCTTAGCTTTTTTCGAGGTTCCCTGGGGATAACGAGTGACCACGGTTTTGACCGAACGGGATTTTCTCTTCTTTGCTCTTGGGCTTCTCATTGGAGGAGCTTTGAGCTGGGCAATCTCTCGGGTTCGCTGGCTAACCGAGCTCGTTCGACGTGAAACCCAAAAGCAAAGCTTGGAGTCCTTGGTATCAGAACTTCGGGAGGAGCTTCAAAGGCACCAGTCCGAACTGGCACAGCAGCAGGAACTTGCTCACCAGCAAGCACAGGCCCGGTTGGAAGCTCAGACACGATGGGAACTAGCTCAAAAACAGCTAGAAGAGCAGAGGCAACTCCTCGAAGAAGCCAAGAATCGCCTGGTGGATACTTTCAAAGCCCTAAGCGCGGATGCCCTGCAACGAAATAATCAGGCGTTTCTCGAGCTGGCTCGCCAGTCGCTTCAGACCCTGTTGACAGAAGCTAAGGGCGAGTTAGGGCAAAAGGAACAAGCCCTGCAAGCTCTGGTACGGCCTCTTTCCGAGGCACTGGAACGGTACGAGACAGAGTTAAAAGCCATCGAAGAAAGCCGCCAGAAAGCCTATGGAAGCCTTGAGGAACAACTGCGAAGGCTTCTCTCGGTCAGTGACGAACTACGGCGAGAAACCAATCAATTAGTAAGCGCGTTTCGCAGCCCGCAGGTTCGCGGCCGATGGGGAGAGCTTACTCTTCGGCGAGCGGCAGAACTTGCCGGAATGTCCGCCCATTGTGATTATATCGAGCAGCCAAGCCTTGGTGGGCCAGGGAACAGACTCCGGCCGGATATGGTGATTTCTCTCCCTTCGGGAAGGGAAGTGGTGGTGGACGCCAAACTCCCCTTGGACGCCTACCTGGATAGTCTTTCCAAGACAAGTGAGGAGGCGCGAGCCGAAGCACTGAGCCGTCACGCGCGCCAGTTGCGGGACCATATCCGGGCGCTTTCTGAAAAAGGTTACTGGCAAACCCTGGCAAACAGCCCGGAGTTTGTCGTTCTTTTTGTCCCCAATGACGCGGTCCTCTCGGCGGCTCTGGAGGTGGAACCGGATCTTGTCGAAACCGCCATCGCCCAGAAAGTTGTGCTCGCTACACCGGCTACCTTCATTGCGCTCCTTCGAGCCATTGCGTATGGATGGAAACAGGAGGAATTAACTCGAAACGCCCAAAAGATCGCGGAACTTGGTCGCCAGCTTTACGACCGGCTTAAAACGTTTGTTGAACATTTCGGCGACCTTGGCCGTTCCCTCGAACGGGCCGTGGAATCTTTCAATCGCGCGGTGGGATCGTTAGAGACGCGTGTTTTGCCGTCAGCTCGACGGTTTCAAGAGCTCGGTGTTATCGGTGACGAACCGATCTCGGAGCTCAATCCGGTCACTGCATCACCTCGCGATACCGGAAACCAAGAAGAACAACCTAATTCGGAGGGGGGAGCTACCAGCTCTTCCAAGCCGTGATCAACTCCCACACAAGAGGGCAGACACAAAAAAGAGAAACGCTCCATTTGCTTCGTGCGTCGTTTTATACAGGTATACCCTTGCAGGAGAGCTTCCGGTTTCCACCCTATCGGCGAAAGGACGCATGCATGGGGAGCAAAAGAAACGATTTTTTTCCAAAAAAATGGCATGCTCGTCCTAGCTGGGCTTACTTTGTGAAGACCCTTTCGAGGCGCTAGCCAAGATGAAGATGAAGAGACGTCTCCCCATCGCCCTTGGTCTTATCGGGCTATTGCAGTCCTTTTTCGTTTTCAGCGTAATAGCTGACCCTCCTACCCGGGTGGGACGACTTAGCCAAATCGGAGGTCAGGTCAGTTTTGCAAGGGCAGGTGAAAGTCAATGGGCTCCTGCCTACCGGAATCTCCCCCTGACCACCGGGGATCGATTATGGAGCGCCGAACAAAGCCGGTGCGTGATCCATGTAGGGTCCACCGCCATTCGGATCGGTCCCTCCACAGAATTGGATTTTCTTGCGTTGGAGGACCGGTTCATTCAGTTGCGCCTCCCGCAGGGGCTTTTGTGTGTTACGCTCCATCATCTGCGGGAAGGAGAGACGATCGAGATCGATACCCCGTCCGCAGCTATAGTCCTCTTAACCCCTGGGCGTTATCGATGGGATGTAGAAGGAAACAGCGGGTCAACTCGGCTTACAGTTTGGAAGGGGCAGGCCCAGGTTACCGGTTCGAATTTTAACGTCACGGTCACGGACGGACAGTCGCTGATAGCGAACCAGGATGGGTATCGGTTAGATGTGGCCGGTGCTCCCGATCCGTTTGATCAATGGGTTGTGAGCGAAGACCAAAGAGAAGAACAAGCCAGAGCGAGAATGGCGCGCTACGTCTCTTTCGAATTAACCGGTTATGAAGAATTAGCCGATGAGGGGGAGTGGCGTGTGGTGCCCTCGTACGGAGCTGTGTGGGTTCCTCCGGCGCCCCCAGGTTGGGTCCCCTACCGGTTTGGCCACTGGATTTGGGTGGACCCATGGGGCTGGACATGGGTGGATGACAGTCCGTGGGGGTTTGCCACGACTCACTATGGGCGCTGGGCCTGGATAGGAGGAGTTTGGGCCTGGGTGCCCGGTGTAGTGGTAGCGGAACCGGTGTACGCTCCCGCGTTGGTGGTTTTTGCCGGACACCCGGGATTTTGGGCGGGAATAGGTCTCGGCGTGGGTGTCTCGATTGGGGCTGGGTGGTTCCCACTGGCTCCCGGTGAGCCCTACGTTCCGTGCTATGCGGTAAGCCCGGTTTATTTACGCAACATTAATGTGGCCTATGTTAACCGGACCGTGATCCAGAATATCACCCAGATCAATGTGACCAACCTCACCTACATCAACCGCACGGTACCCGGAGCGTTTACCGTTGCTTCCCAAGAAGCTTTTACCCGAGCTCTGCCCGTCCAAAAAGCACTGGTGAACGTGCCGAGGGAAGCCCTTGCCCGAGCCCCTGTATCTCCCCGACCACCCAGTATCACACCTACCGTTTCAAGCATCCAAGGCGTCATGTCAGGACGCCCTGCTCCCCAACCGCCTCACGCTCTGCTCGACCGGCCGGTAGTTGCCCTTCATCAGCCTCCTCCCGCCATTCCACCCTTAGCTCTTCGCCAGAACGCGCTTGCCCAGCATCCAGGGCTACCCCTGGCTCCCCATGAACTGGCAAGCTTGGCAAAAGTCCATCCTTCCGCAGCTCCCACTAGCTTAAAAATTCTTCCCTCACCGGCTCGCTCTTTTACCCCGCCCCGCCAAGCCTTCCAGGGTCCTCATCCGCCAGCAGAGGGAGGTGCGGCGAAGGCAATAACCCCTGGTAGTTTTCGGCCGTGGTCGCCTACGCCCCCTTCCCCTGTCCCTTCGCCTGGTCCCCGAGAGCGATTTTCTGGTTCAACTGGTTCTCTGCACACTCCTGCGAATCATCCTTTTTCGAACGCAAGGCCTTTTAGGGCAACCAGCCCGCTGGGCGCTCCCTCTCCCAAGGGAAGTTCTCCGGGCTCTTCTCGCTTCTCTCCTCCCCTCCCCCCTGGCAGCCGCCACATGGATTCCCGAGTTTCTGGCACCCAGCATTGGCGGTTCTCCGAACCAAGCCATCCTATGCCCCCGGCCAGCGTTTTGAACCCAGGATCGCGAGCGGCGGTCCGGGGGGTTTCTCCACCGACATTCTCGAGCGCTCCTCCGAAGCCTCACGCTATCCAGCGGGCTCAAAAGCCAAGCTTCCCCACCCAACGAGTCCCCAAGAACTCGCCCTCTTCTACCTACCGCCGCGTGGTACCTTCCCACAACCTGGAAGAGAAAAGAATCGCTCCCCGAGCTCATTCTTTGCCTCCTCCGTCTCCCCAACGACCGGTGCGTCACTCTCCCCCTCCCTCTTTTCGCCAGCCTCCGGCTGCTCATCCCTCGGGTAAGGAAAAACGTTAGGCCTCTGCTGGAATCCAACCGCTAGGCTTTGTTCCTAGAGACTCTAGGGTTTTTTGTTAGGAGAAGACACGCGGGCAAAGTTGCGTGCCGGCTTTTCGACACGGATGTGTTCGCCGGCAAAAGCTCTTAGGTGCCAAGACAAAGAGAATAAAACTGGCTCTTAACCTAAGGGAAGAAAAGCCATCCTGCTTCTCGGCAAGCCCGCCTGCTTCTCCTGGACCTTCACGCCCTTCTTTTGAGAAGCAAAGAAACCCCGCAAAGGGAGGGAAGCACGGTTTTCCCGTTTAGTAGAACCATTTTCAGTAAAAAAAGAGATGCGGTTCACCCTTGGGGAAAGGTTTCTCATGGGCTCGCGGGAGCTTAAAAAGACTCAGTCGCTAGATCACACCCGCTAAGCCTCGCTCTTATCTCCATGATCGGGGTCTCCAAAACATAGGGTAGCTCTCGCAAGATGGAGCTCTCACAGCTCCTCTTTGCTAGAAAGGACGCAAGCGCCTCTCCGCTGGGCCGCCTTCCCAGACCTTCCAGTTCTCCGAAAGCTTGGACAGATGGGGGAAACCTCCGACGCTAGCTCTTTGTCGGCTCCCTTCTCTGTTTCTGGCTGGAGCTTACGGGAAAGAGCTAGCGGCGCGTGAGGGCAAAAAGTACCGCCGCCGTCGTGGAACAAACTGCAAGCACGAGAGCCGTTCCGGTCCGCGGAACCGAGGCAAGCCACTCAATGACCCAAAGATCCCAACATGCCAGTGCAAAAAGAATACATGCGCGGAGGTACTGAGCTCGGCGGACAAGCCAAAAGGCCACCCCAGCCACGCAGAGTGTCCCAGCTAAAAGAATCACCCAGAGGTAGCTATGGCCGACGTGGGTATAGGATAAAAAACCCGCCCCCACCACAATTGCAAAGCCTCCCGCAAAGCCTGACCAGCTTATCAGTCGATCGAGACGCGCTCCCATACCCTAGAATGGCTCCTTTAGCGTTCCCAAAAGAAATAAAAGCAGAATGTGAACCTGCTGGATACCGGTTCGGTGTCACAGTTCTCTTGGTGAAAACGAGCACCCTTTGGGTACTCCGGTCTGTATGTAGTTCCTGGCACAACCAAGGTGCGGGAAGCTAGCTCCCCTTTTTTTCAGGATGGTTCGATTTCGTTGGGTTGCTTCCCCCCAATCTTCAAGGCTCTTGCCCATGCTGGGACGAAATAACCGCGGGGAGGTGAACAAGCGGCAAGGTTCCGCGGAGAGGCCCAGGAAGGTTCCAGATCTAAAGCCCGAACCAGCTCGTTTACCAAAACTTGTGGAGCCTAGGGGATTCGAACCCCTGACCTCCTCAATGCCATTGAGGCGCTCTACCAGCTGAGCTAAGACCCCAGATGGGAGCTCCACGCAATAGGAGAAACTCCCTCATTACTACTACCTACCCTTACCCAATCGGGATCTCCTATGCAAGAAAGCTATTCCACAGGAAGAAATCAACCTTTCTCAGTCGCTCGTAAGATAGCACGCTGATTTCTTTCGTCCGAAGGTTCTACGGTTTTGCGCGCTCCGACCTTTTTTGGGCCCAACAAGCTTATTTTTAAGTGAGTTTCTATCGTTCCACCCTCCACCCGAAAGTCCAGAGACCATACTCGAAAATTTCGAGACCGCGCCCGCTGGCCTGCGTGGCCCCTGGCAAGCAAGGTCACCCGGGGCTCCTCTTCGGGTTGGTGAAAGAAAGCTTTAAAAGAGGGGGCGCACGGGTGAGGACTGGCTTTGCGACGGTACTCTTTCCAGCTTGTGCCCAACGGGGACACCAATCCGAAACTGGTGACCTCCCGCAAAGCACTTGCTTGGTTAACGCAAAGGTTTATGGGACCTGAGACGAGTAGGCTTACGGGCACCAAACGCTAGAAGTGTCAAGACTCGCATAACTCACGGGAAAGGAGGCGCCAGGTCCGACGCAGAAATGCCGTCTCGGCCGGACCGATCAATGTATCTCCAAGCTCCGAAACGCGTGCTACCCTTCTCTCGCCTGGTTGCGCGCCAGCCGCATGGCGAGAAAGCCCGGGTAGCCGCCATTCCATAGACGCTTGCATCTCATGTGCCTCCTCCCAGCTGTTGGGGCTCAATCCGGTAGTGCTCGATTTGCACAATAGGTTCCCAGCTCAGCCGCACAGGGTCTTGAAGGGGCAGAAGCCGCGGTGTCGTCGCGCAATCAAAGACTGCATAGAGCCAGTAATCCGTACGCAACCGTTCTGCGGTCTTGTATTCGTTAGAGGTTAGGGCCACAGGACCCACGCCAGCGCGCCCTTTGACCTCAATGAAGCGAACAGTGCCGCTTTCAGGGTGCCGTGACAGGATGTCGAAGCCGCGGTCCTCGGCGGAGACATCCTCTGGAATCCAACCCCTTTTCCGCTCGTAGCGCATGGCTTCCTCCATGGCGATGCGCTCCACTTTCTAGTCGGGATCGTAGGCGTAGGTTCGAGTCTGGTGCTTGGGCGCCTCGTAGGTGGGCGCGACGCCGGGAGGGGGATTGTTCTTGCGCTTCACCTTGGAGTGCCGAAAGTCGCGCACGCTGTTGCGCTCCGCCTGATGCGTCTTCCTCTTGCATGGCATTGAACTTACTCCTTACGACTGCTGGCTCTGAGAGGCTTACGATCTCGGATTCTATCCAGAAGGGCCAGTGCCTCAAACGGCTCGCCGTCGTCCTCAATTGGCTCAGTACCCACGTAGCGGCCGGGTGTGAGCACGTAGCCGTGCTTGCGGATCTCTTCCACTGGGGCGCTCTTGGAAAAAGCCGGCGCCGTCCCGGTAATCGCCTGCGCCTGCCTGCCGCGCCCGACCTGAAGTCATAGCAATGCGGATTGGCCAGGTTGCAGCCGGCCTCGATGCCCTTCCCCCTTCACCGGACTCACCCGCCATAGCCCAACTCCTCCAACCGCTTCAGCAATCTTTCTATGGAAGGTTTGAGGGCCGGGGCATCAGGGGGCTGGCCGCCTCCCATTCGATGTCGAGGTCGATGTCGAAGTAGCCGTGAACCAGAACGTTCGCATCTCGATCATCTTGGCCCATTCGATTTCCGGCGCCATAGCCCGCACGTCTTCAGGCAGTGCCCTAGCCGCCTCCCCAATGATCTGCAAATGGGGGACGAACCAACCCTGCAAGAGTTCGTCTTGCTCACAAGCGGCTCGGCCCCTGCTCAAATAGCGCTCAATGGCAGCGATGGCATCCGGGATATGCCGTAGCCGTTCTTTCGGGTCTCTCATAATGGCACTGTCTCCTTGAAGACGCGCTCACAAATCCGTGCCTTGACGCCACGCTCCGTCACCACATCCACCGGGCGGCCCAGCAGCTGCGCGAGCTCATACTGAAGTCCGCCCAAGTCAAAGAGGCTCCGCCCCACTTCCATCTCCACCAGAAAATCGATGTCGCTCTCCTCATCGGCCTCGCCGCGGGCAGCAGAGCCAAAGACCCGGACGTTGCGCGCACCGTATTTGGCGCAGATGCGCAGGATTTCTTCGCGCTTTGCCTTCAGCAACTCCTCAAACGTCATATCCGAGCTCCTTCAGGTTCCGGGCGATGGCGGCATCAAACTTCGCGGCCTCCGCCTGCTTCTCGCGCAGTTGCGCCACCAGACCGGCCATCTTCTCCTCGAAGGGCTCGCCGTCGTCCTCAACCGGCTCAGCGCCGACGTAGCGGGCGGGCGTGAGCACTTACCCGTGTTTGCGCACCTCATCGAGCATGGCGCTCTTGCAGAAGCCGAGGATGTCCCGGTACTCGCCCGCGTCCTTGTCCCCGCGCCAGGCGTGATAGGTGCGGGCGATCTTCTGAATGTCCTCGTCCATGAGTTCCCGGTTGACCCGGTCCACCATACGACCCATCTTGCGCCCGTCGATCAAGAGCATCTGGCCCCGGGGGTCCCGGAACTTGCCGTTTTTCTTGCCCCGAGCGACGAACCAGAGGCAAGCCGGAATCTGCGTGGAGTAAAAGAGCTCGAGCGGAAGCGCCACCATACCTTTGGCCAGGTCCGCTTCGATGATGTTGTTACGGGTTTCGCCCTCGCCTAACTGGTTGGAGGACATCGAGCCGTTGGCGAGCACGAAGCCGTTCAGCCCCGCGGGCGTCGGGTAGCGGATCATGTGCTGGACCCAGGCGAAATCGGCGTTGCCGACAAGCGGTACGCCGAACTTCCAGTGCTTGTCCTCCCGCAGCTCCTCCCCCCAGCGCTTCATGTTGAACGCCCCGCTGGCGAGGATGAAGTCGGCCTTGAGGTCAGGGAAGCGGTCGTTGTGGAAGACATCCCCGTGGGCGATCCGGCCTTCGATGCTGCGCATGACGAGGTTCATCTTGGCTAGCCGCCAGGAGGTATAGTCACAGTTCCTGGATCTAAAACCCGAGATGGCCCCTAGCGGTATCGCCGTTGGCGTTGGCATGAGCCTCGGTAAACTTTCCCATCCGCCGGAGGTTCCCATGACCTCCACAAGGGAGGAGAGACTCATCCCTAGAAGGACTCGAGCAGGCTTTACCAGAAGCGCGACGACATCTTGGGTCCCGCAGAAGTCCCTGTCCTTCTTCCCTTGGCGCTCGTATACTGGGCCAACATGCACAAGCAAGACCCTTTGCAGCATATCACTGGCTCGGTTGTCACCCAACGAGGTGATCTTGGAGATGGGGTTATGACTTGCTAGAGGCGCTGCTTGTCCGGGCAGGAGGGCAGGCCTAGTCCGGGAAAGGGTTTTCCTCTTGAGACCCGGATCACCGCGCTCGATGAGAGCGATGAGCTGGTCTACGGGCTCGCCGATGGTGGACTCTCACCCGTTCTCCTGCCCGTAGGATCTGTGCGCTTTGGGAAGACCCAGAGGTGCTTCGGGACCAGGATCTTGAAGTGGACAAGGCCTCTAGGTTTTGATCCTAGCCTCTGGGTTTATTCCATGTACTACCACAAACGGTTGGAGAGTTGCCCGCGGAAGAAATAGCACAACACTACTCCCACGATAGCCCTCTTGAGACTGAGTCGTGCAACAATGGATAAACTTTGAGTTCACACTCCAGTCCAAGCGCTTACACAT
>NZ_CAJNOB010000029.1 GCF_905250085.1 Candidatus Methylacidithermus pantelleriae | reverse complement strand
AATACTTCCGTGGCCTCAGCGGGAACTTCAGTGGGCTCATGTGGACCGACGGGTCTGGGTCTAGGTCGATAAACTGCGGTAGGCTCGATCGGTGGAGGTTGAAGTTCTCTTGGCGCTTCGGTGCGAGCCCTTGGTTCAAGAGGTACAGGGTATTCAACTGCTTCTGGGGATGGTCTTTCTGGGGATGGTCTTTCGGTTGGGCGTGGAAGTCCTAGCGCAAAGGATTCCGCGGGTCTCTTTCGCTCTCGAGGAGTAAAGAGTTCTTCGGGACGTGGAGTTTCCTCGTGTCTTGGCCCGGAAGGGAGTCGACTGTAAACAAAACCTTCGAGTGCACCGATCATCGCGCTAGTACTGGCGTGATCGATATTGTGATCGTAAATGAAACTCTCTGCTCCTCTGAGAAGAGCGGAAAGAGACCAAACGAAAAGCCGTCCAGGAATGCGATCAAGCGCATACCATCGGAGCGTCTCAAGCGCGCCCGTTGAGAGAAGTTTATCATCTGGGATCTCTTCTGGGCGGTAACGGTTAAGAAGCTTCTCTTTGTAAATCTGTTCAGCGGCAAGGCTAGCGTACCTCGCTCCAGAAGCTGCTACTCTCCCTATTGTGCCTATCCCGCCCAGAGGACCCAAGAGAACATTCGTGAGAGCAAGAGTACCGAGAACTTCAGCTGTTTGCGGGCCCGCGGAACCAAGGAATCTTCCGACAACTCGCTCGAATTCGTTGCTAGTGAATGGACGTTTTTCCGCGGCAATGAGGAGGTTTTTCTTTCCGATATCCTCCGCCTGTTTCGCAAGGTATTGAGCGGCGGGAAGGCTTAGTTTCGGGAGAAGCTGAGCTGCTGCGAGGTTGATTCTGCCAAGCTCCTGATGCCATCCTGCTTTGGATTCTCCGATAATATCATGGAGAGTTTTCTCCCAACCCCTGGGAGGAAGAAAAAAATCCTTCCATTTCTGAAACTGTTCGTCTTTCTCTACTCCGTAGCGCTGTGCGTGTGCCGTGGCGATACGGTCGGCGAGCTGTAGCGCAAGTTCTTCCTTCGGATACCGCCTAAAGGAAGGGTGTCTTTGAAGGAATTCTTCGATAACATCGTTACCCGTCATGGTTCTTCTGGCTCCACGGAGAGTAGCCCTAGGTCTTCAAGTTCCTTATCGGGAATATCTCGCGGAGATTCTTCTTCTGGTGCAGCAGGCGTAGGTGTATACGCTTGTGGAGTGGTTGTGTATCCAAGTTCCGCTTTGGCCCTTCGGGACATCTCAATAATCTCAGGGGTTCTTCGGATCATCTGCTGGCGGAATTTGCGTATCTGTTCGATGACCGGTTGATACGTGGACACAAGCTTTTCGCTGACTCTCGTGCCCGTTTTGGACATCGGGATTTCGCCCAATTTCCATAGATCTTCCACGACGTCATACAGCCTGTTGCTCGTGAGGTTTTCGAGTAGAGGCTTAATCGCACCATCATGGATGTTCTGGATGGATTCGTAGATGACTTCTACCAGAGCCTTTTGATATACGTCAGGCTCAGTGTTCTTAAGGTTAGGATCCACGGTATCCAGGACATTCTGCGCTAACGTTTTTCGGAACCCTTCCTCAAGTGGTCCTTCCTGTTTGAAGTGAGGAGCAAAACCCATCATGAGTTTGCCGGGTTCTTGGTAAGCAGAAAGGATGCGGTCGTAGGCGTTACTGATTTGAAGGAACGCATCAACTTCCGCGGGGGTCTTTAGGCGAGCTAAAAAAGGATTCCCTCTCTGTGTCCCTAACTCGTTAATCGATCTCATTCTCTCTTGTATGCCCTTCTTTGCGGCAAGGAAGAGTTTCACCCATTCGCGTTCCTCCTTCATATCTTCACGGATCGTTTTTAGGTGTTCCTCCATTTCTTTCCGTCGCTGTTCCATTGCCCACTGGTAACCGTTATTGAGTCCGGAGAAAAACCCACCGAGAGCGGTAAGGAACCCTAGACCCGCTCCTCGGCTCGCTACTCCCGCGACAACGGCTAAGGGAAAAAGAAGAAAGAACCACGAAGCAGCGGTGCTTTTTTGCTTGTCTCGATCGACCACACCTTTCGGTTCCGGTCGGCTTGCAATCTCTTCGGCCCTTTTTCGTGCATGCTGAGCGACACTTTCTAGTTCCTCGATTTCCTTTTTGGCTCTCTCCGGTGAAAGAGAAGTCTTTTCTTTTTCGGTCTTCTCTTCCTTAAAAGTGGCAAGGTATTCGGGAGGGTAGGCCTTCACTCCTCGTTCTTGCTCTAATCGTTTCTTTTCTTCCGTTGTTGGCATGGAGCCTCCTTGAAGTCTTTGGAATATATCTGGCACTTTTGGCCCAAAGATGCTAGCTAGATACTCGTGCTGCGCTTTGGGGATCTTGCTTAAGTCAATCTGCCCAAACCCAAGCTCGTTCTTGAGAGTATCAACGATTTGTCCTACGCGAGCAAACCATCCCCTCCCGAACTTAGGAAAAAGGTCATGTAGGCTTGTGTAGTACTCCAGGTTCTTTTCGAGAAATGCGGATGGGTCTGGGTTTTGGTGAGCCTTGGCGATGGTGGTGGAATCCAGCACACCGGTAGGAGGGAGCCCTAGGCTCTCCTGCATTTTTTTTATCGCATTGACTTCTCCGATATTGTGTCCCTGGATAAAGAGCGGAAACGCCCAACTCGGCGGGAGTTTCCAATATCCCCCCTCTTTCCAAAGTTCTTCGTATGCGCGTGTTGCACCTCGCTCGTCGAGAGAATCGACAAATTCTCGTCCGTAGGTCCGCTCGTCAAAACCGTACGCCGTCCTTCCTCCTGGATCTTCCGGCACGTACTCATGGTACCGGCCTTCAAGATCGAGGATTGTTTCAATGGCCAGTTGCCTTACCCTTCGCTCTTCTTCGGAATCAAAGATCATTGTACAAGCATATGCGCCTCAAGCTCCCGCTCCAATGACCTTCGGTAGGACAGATCCTAACACACTACCGATCGTGGAGAAGACCGTTTGAATCGTTTGCAGGAACATTTGCTGTTCTGCGACCTGGGTAGCTGCTACTGCTTGGAGAGCATTGGAGGCCACACCTAGCGCGTTGGTTGAAACTCCGTAAGCCGAAAGACCTTGGCTAATGAGTCCAAGGGAGTAACCCATTTGAAGTTCCAAAGGCACAGTTTGCGAGGAATGAATGGCTAGTGCTTGAGCTAGGTTTTGGTTTAAAAACTGCGCCTTCATCCCCGCTGCCTGGAGGTCGATTTGTCCATCGAGCATCGCGTGCATGGTAGATTGGCTAAGCCCAAGCCCGGCCATCGTTTGCGCGATCTCCTCTTTTCCAGCCTGTGTGGCAAGGTTAATGGCAGCCTCTTGAGCAGGAAAAAGTTGTCCTTGCTGGTAGGCTTGCAGTAGTTCGTTCTCGACAGCGGCGTAGGCTGGACTAGCATGGAAGTAGGAAATGTCCAGAGGACTGAACGATGGCGGAGGAGCCCCACTGCTTTCTCTACCAAGGAGTCCACTCCCTATGCCAGCCGCTTGTTGGGATAATCGTTGCGATTTTATCGCCACACCTTCCTGTGGACCTGTGTCGACACTATCTCCCATAGCCGTAATGTCTCTGCCGATCGAGATCCCGTCAACCACCGAGTATTGCATCGTAGAGTGGGAGCTTAAGGAGCATGCTCGAAGGTTTAGTCAGGAGTGGCTCAATGGCTTGTGGGGTCTTTACGTCATGGGAAGGGCTCGCTTTTGGGTGGAAGCGGACTGGTCGATTTTCATTATCTTCCTGCCAAAGTTCCCTCGCCACGTCCATATCGCCTGGATCCGAGGCGATTGGAAAAAGGCGCTTGAGTTTGTGATTGGTCCTCTCTGGCGATCAGGTTACCAAACCTTCTCCTACATCCGTCATGGGAAGTTTCGGATGGTGGAGAATCCAGAGAAGTGGGAAGCGCCCGTTACCCGCCGATCAAGATAAAGTACATCTGGCCACTTGTATCAACGGCGTCCACGCATCCTCGGTTTATCATGAAGTTAAAATTCGACGCTGGTTTAATGATGATACTCCCAAATCCAGTAAAAACGTCCGTAATATCAAGGGTAGTTCCTGATTGTCCCATAAAATCTGCTCGGTAGCGATTGATAAGTATCTTCACATGTACCCCTGAATTCACAGTATTACCCCATGCCGTAGGGTGCCAGAAATCGGCTAGTCCATACCGAATGTCGGTCGTCGACACCTGTCCCCACGTTACCACTCCCCCCAACACCATGATGTGGCCGAGGAATCGGTACCACGGTGGCCCTGATGAGGGAAAGACCCAAACGCCATTGACCCAGGTCAAATTGGACAACATCTTTGAGGCAGATGTATCCTGGATGGCTGTCAGAGCAATATTTCCTGGGGATGTAGCGTATGCGCCTATTCTCCACACACCATCTCCTGTGACGCCCATCGAGGAGAGTGTTGCGCTTATTTCCCCAAAAGCCATTGCCTGGAATTGATTGGTGCTCTGCACCCAGAGGATTTCCTCTAATCCAGTAAACGGGCTCCAGTAAATGGTACTTGTCCCAGTTGTGGTCATAAGATAGGGATTGCCGGAAACCAAACCTAACTTATGGTTCGGTATCCAAGTTGTACCAGTTACACTGTTCTGGAGATTGGTTACCTGGTTCTGGAGATTGGTTACCTGGTTCTGGAGGGAAGCCAGAGAGTTTATCAGATCGGAGATCGAGCCATTGAGAGATTGAAAAGCGTTACTTACTTCTAAACTAAAAATCTTTTGCTGTTCAGGTTTGCTAAGGTCGTATCCTGGAAGGAGAGATACATTAGCCATGTTACGCGTACCACGTCACAAGATCCACGTTACCCGTAATCGAACCGCAGAAGTATGGTCCTATATGACTAAAAAGCGTAGTATACGACAAAAATGTGGATCCACCACCACTAACGTTGCCCCAATTCTGTGCTGCCCTACCAACTAATGCTGCGCTACCGGGGATCTTTGCCGCTGACTGTCCGTAAGGAGTGAGAGTTACGGTCCCAATCGTAATTTCATAATTGGGTTCAACATTGCTCCATGATCCATACGATGTTGACAACGATTGACGTGCTGTACAGAATCCGAACGGACCACTCCCTCCTACAATGATTTCAACCGGACCACCAACAACAAAGGGATATTTACTTTCTCCGTGGACATTACAAATGTCAAAGCTTAGCAATCCCCCAACGCTTTCGTTCCAGTAAACGCTAGGAGTGGTGCCTTTGGTATAGTACCAGCCTATAAGCCTCCAGTTTATCCCTCCCGAAGCAACTCCCCAGACAGGATCGGTAAAGAAGCCGGAAGGCAAGAAATTGGCATTGCTTACTTGAAATGATCCAAAGACAACGGAACTCCCATTCCAGTATGCCCCGATAGCATAGAGCGTATTGGCTGCGGAACCTGAGATGCTAAAGGATACTCCACCAAATTCTAGGATTCTCCAACGGTTTGAGGTCGAATCCCAGATGGATGTCATCCTCCCTTTCCATGGAAGCCAATAGAGCGTGGTTGTCCCGCCGGAGGTCGGGGTCTGCCCAAGAACGTCGTTAGTAGCACGGAGAACATGACCGATGAGGCCTGGGTTCTGAAAAGCGGTGAGCAACCCTCCAGCAGGATTGAGCAGTACCCAATTCCCTGAGGTAGAGTCATAAAACACCATAGCAAAGCTGCCTGCTACGATGTCACTAGGAAAAAGGGTAGATCCGTCGTACCGAACGATGGGCTTAACTCCAAGCGAGTTGACGTTAAGCGTTGATGTTCCTGTGTTGGTGTTTGCTGGCTTGAAAACGATTGCTAACCCCTGAGGGTATGCTGTTGTCAGGTTAACCCCTGATGGAAAGGCAACGGCGTAGGCGTTTGTCGTACCAATATCGGACAGTGGGTTAATGTAGCCAACAGGGTCATTGAGCGCGCCAAAAAGGGTATCGATCGGGTTATCAAAGGCAGAGGCCGGGACTATTTGCGATGGAGAGTATTGTCCTATCTTTGCCCCTGTGCGGACTATCGGGATACTTGGCATGGTTCAGTACCATTCTGTCACGGGTTCCACCTGCATCGCAAGCTCCAAAAGGACGTAGGGTTGCGAATTCCCCGAGACGTCAAGCCCTACGTGACGTCCGAATCTCGTTATGGAAGTAGGCGGGGTTTTGCCTTGCTGCAGCGACGTCGCAAACCAGTTGTAGGGTCCAGGAGCCACCCCGACGGTGAGGTTTTGATTGCTACTATTCTGCCAAGTGAATAGCCCGGTTATCTCCCCGGTCGGACCATTGTCGTACCCAAATTGAAGTCCAGTAAGAAAATTCACGGGTGTACAATAGGATCCTGTCTCATCAACCACGCACACGTTAAGCCCAGTAATCGGTTGGTTGTTGATGGATCCTAAGGCTATCCCAACCTTCTGAACGCGCTTCCGAACGATCGGGGAACCAAAATCGTAGAGTTTTGTCTGGAAAAGATGTGGAACAGAAGCGGATGTATTGGCAAAAAGCCTCCATATTCTTCCGGAAGGATCAGCAGCGATGGTGATGACGTCCCCTCCTAAATAGAGGCTTACGATCGCCACCGGATAGTTGTCTTCGAAGGTGTTGACGGAAAGAGGAGAGAGACTAAACCAAAGTCCATTTTGCGTAAGGCCAATGATGCGCCACGCATTGGATGGATTTAAGATCGGAAGACAGAACAACCAACAAAATTGTCCCCAAACGGAAGTAAAAGCGATCGTAACGATTCGTGACGAGTCAAAGTTTCGAAACCACCAATCATCCAGCTTATCGCTGATTTTGATGGGCACCGATCCCTGGACAGTGAAGATTCCTGCTTTGCTTACCATAAACAATGTGGCACCGGCAGCATACACCCCTAGCTGTTGATTGGTACCGATCTCCGTCTCCATAGAAGAAACATCGAAGACAGCCTGCTGGGCGTTACCTACGGTGACTAGCCTCAGGTTCGAAATCGACCCGAGAGCATTGGGTGTCCAAAAGATAAGCGAACCAAGGTAGGTTGCGGCTCCTTGAGGATTGCCTAGGAAGGAGGAATCGTTAATCTCAAAGGCTCCAGCGGTTCCCGTGGAAAAGCTAATGTTCCCAACGTCGGAGAATTTTACCGTACGGGATCCTGTATCGAAAACCCAAACCCTATCCTGCCAGACAGCGACTCGATTGCCCGTGATGGTTGTATCGACCGTAACATATCCATTGGTAGGGTCCCATGTCATTACTCCGGCTGGAGTTGCAATTACGATTTTGTCGTTCCTCCATTCCGCAGCATCGAGCTGTCCTGCATTGACCGATCCTAAATGTCCGTTGGAAACCCATTGCATCGCGTTGACGTTAAACAGCTTGAAAGCCGTTTGCTGCATTACACCCACGTACAAAGTCTGCCCAATCTGAAATGGCTTCATCCAGGATATCTGGCCGAAGGTGGTGTCTATCTGCTCTACTTGAGTGCTGCCTGGAATAACGGCTAGTTCCCCTGGGTTTAAGGGAACAGCGTTTATACACTCCCACAAATGATCCTCAGGGATAGTGAACCTCGTGGCTCCCTGATGAATCCCCTTCCAACCGGAATCCGAGAAGTTGAGAAGAAGCGGATGTTCCTTACTATTTTGAACCGGCATTATAGATATCGACTTATCCAGCGAGATTGTCTCCCCACCAAATTGGTATACCAGGTCTGGTAGAGGAGAGACAGCCTCTTCATTTTGGATTCTTCGCTTTGGTTTTCAGCCGCAACGATGGCTGCCACCACGGGGACGAGATCTTGAAAGGGTTGAACGATGTCTTGATCCGAACCGCTTGGACCGAGATCCAATGGCCAGAACCGAACGCGCAGTTCCAATCCTGTGTTCGAAATCGCGCTCGTAGGATAGATGTAGATCATTTGCTCTTCCTGAACGGTCGTCCACCAGATGGGGATTGAACCAAAAAGCGTGGGATTAATCACGCGCTTCGAAAGATAACTTGCCCAAGGCATGTACCGGAGTGGTTGCGAAATCCCGCCCCAAATGATCCCCACATCCTCCACTGCCATGATCTGCCTAACTGCGCCTCGAATGCTGACGGTAGGATAGGGGATTGTTTCTTGCCTGAGAGGAAGAGGGATTCCGTAGGTAGCGTAGTCGAGAAAGGCAAGTGTCGTCCCTCCCTCCATTGCGACGTACCTGCGTGCTAGCTGGACGTACTTTTGAATCTGCTGATCGGTCCAGAAGTTCCCTAGCGGGTCATTGAGATAGTCCCGCGTTTGGGAGACGTAATCAGAGAGGGTGTTGGAAGAAACAACCGGCATACTCTATGGTAAGCCGGCAGAGCTAACTAGACAAGAATCGGGATCGCGAAGAGGGGATACGTCGGATTGCTCCCAGGGGTAGCTGCCATATTTACCGTGAGCTTCGTATTAACCCCGTCCGAGAACACCGTAATTTCCTTTATGGTAACGAGAGATACAGCAGGAGTTCCCTGAGTTCCACTAAATTGACCGTCTCCGTAGACTGCCCAGGAAAGGATAACGTCATCTCCCGTGATAGCATTGACAACGGGATTTAGGACAAGAACGAAGATGCCAGGAGGGATAATAATGTCTTGGGATTGTGCCGATGCCTGTCGAGTACCCGCTACTTGCACATACTGCGCGCCGTAGTTGGTAGTCCCAGGAAGATCCGTGACGCTAAGCGAGAAATTCGCGTTGCTTAAAGTAGAAGGCCAACCGACTACGGGTCCACCGGTATGCCAAGCTACAGGCCACCGAGCGAGCCTCTTTGTTATGAGTCTGGTTAAGTTGACAGCCATTTTCCTTCTCCTTTACACCATCGTTACTCCCGAAAGCCCTTTGAAAAGCGCGTGCATCTTCGGTCTCACGTTAATCATCTCCAGCATGAAGAGAACCTCGCACTGGAAGGCAAGCTTACCACTGCCAGAGAGCGGGTAGAAATCGGATAGCGCCCAATCCACCGACCGATGGACAATCATTTTGAGATACTCGGTATTAATCAGAAGCAGATTGCCGGACGTAGCGCCACCGAGATTGTATGTCGGAGCCAGGGGATCACCGATAATGTTGACCCCCGCCACCCGAATCGCATCAACGGCCGTGTCGTAGTGCGTGGCTGACTGGTTGTTGGGATAAAGAACAAACTGCTCGCTCTGGATGAATTGCGAAACGATCGCCGCAAAAACTTCGAACGGTACTACCCCGAGGGTTGGTTTTTCACCAAAGTACCGAACGACATTCAAGATATACTGGTAAACCGTGTTCCTAGTAGGAGTGACTGCACTTGTGGGGAAATCGCTACAGATCGATTGCCAGTTGCCCTGAAGATCAGGATCGGTTCTTGGTAAGCCGCCGTAGGTGCTTACGATAGGGGTGCCGGTGTTACTGGATGGAGTTGGTCCGTCCACAAGTTCCGCAAAACCTGTTAGTCCGAGAGGATCAACGAAAAGCTGAGGCCAGAAAGGAACACTCGGAGTCGAGGGAGCATCAGGAACGTTGTACCACAGATACTCCGAAAACTGCTGCATCATGTAGTTGGTGGCGTCGGTAAGCCTGACTTCGAGGATATCAAAAACGGCCTGCTCTTCCTGAGCGAGCACTTCCATCTTGTGGATGATGATGGGTAGCGCAAACCACTTGTACGTCCATTGCGCATTTTTGACCGGCAAAAGCGGTTGAGGCATCCCCATATCTCCCGCCGGTCCAATCCATCCACCAACGTTCGCAGGCCCATACTGAACCGTCTGAGTGATCGGAGCAATACCACCGGTACCTAAATCCCTGTCGGCCAGTAGTGCTGCAAGTGTCGGCGTCGTGGTGTAAGGGAGAGATTGAATGACAGGCAGGAATGTACGCCTGGTAATTTGACTCCACGCTGCGAGCAAATCCCCTGTGGGATAAGCACCGCCACCACTAAATGGATAACTTGCTGGCATTTACTATCTCCCTAGTACCTTTCTTCGCACTTCGTCAAATTCTTTTTTCGCAGCTTCTTTGGCTGCACGCATCATTAACTTCTTCGAACCGAGCTTCTGAATCTCCTGAAGATCGATGGCGGGTTCTTCTTTGTACCGAAGCCATCGACCAGGAGGCTCGGTTTCAGGAGGTCGATTCTTTAAGCTCGTAAGCTCAAGCGCAGTATCCATATCAGCCACCTTCCCCTCAGCAACGAGTTTCTCAGCCTCCAGAATGACGTTGTCGGAGTATCCCTTCTGACGGTACTCGTGCCATTGCGTGATCCGGTGATTTTCCTTAACCACCGAGCCAAGCTTCGTTTTTAGCTCTTCGTTTTCCTTCTTTAACTCTTCCAATACCGGCTGAATTTCCTGCATCGCTGCTTCCTTGGCGTCGATTTCAGGAACTACGGACTTAGGGAAGAGTTTCTTAAACAGTTTGAGAAAATGAGGTCTTGTCTCCGGTTCGGACAAGGCAACGTCGACAAACGCCGCCTTCCCCTCTTCGGTCTTAAGATCGATGTGAGTTTCTTCAGCCATTGTCCCTCCTTGTTCTTATGGAAACGGAAGAATCAGCCGTTTGCACCAATCGTCTTTTTCTTTCGGGAATTGCCTGCCGAGGCACGGCTTGTGTTTTTACGGGAATGACTTGCGTAAGCCGTTCCCTTGCTCTCGATACTGTTTGGGGATTAACTTTGGGCTTTTTCATTTCTTTCTCTTCGATGGCGGTGGAGGGGTGCCGGGCTTGGATTTAGCCAACTTCCCATACGGGACGTACTTGCATCCCCGGTACACTACTCCAGGAAGAAGCTTTTTCCCTTTCATTTGCCAGCCTTAATAAAGGTGATGGTACGCCGCTTGATATTCTCAATAAGCTTCGCCATCTCCGGGACGCGAACAGTATTGAGGATATCCCCCCACTTCTTCGCGTTATCCAAAGGCGGCCTCAACGGTCTGGGTCTCGGCATTGATTTTTCGGCCATGTCTCAATCTCCTACTGGTTTTTTGTGTTTGTCAAGTCCTTGACTGGTTCAAATCCAACAGGTTGGAAACCGGCTTGCATTGGAGGAGTGGGGATATCTTCCTCGTTTGGGTCATGAATTACACCAATGGACACGCGCATGCCTATTTTCTCATCGAAGAACGGAGGATCAGGCTGACGCATTGGAATTTTCTGCTTTGTGGGTGGCTGACTGGGAGTTGGCTGACTTGGAGTTGGCTGCTGAGGCGTCATGACTCTTCACTCCTTTCCCTTCCGTATTCAATCGCAGCAGCCTGTCGTGCTGCATCCCTTAGGCTTTTCGGCCTATAGGTTGCGCGAGAAGTTTTGATCTTCCCGGTTCTCTTATACTCTCGGACAAGCTTAGCAATGTTCCGAGAAACTCGACCACGAGATCTTTTCGATTTCCTAGCCATATGCCACTGTCCTTAACGGTAACCGTGTTCTTCCTCCAGTCCCTCCAATCCCTCCAATACCTCCAATCCCTCCAATACCTCCAATCTGTCCTGATTGACTTTGGAATACAGGCGGGGTCGAAGGGGAAGGTTGCGTACTCCCTACTGGTAACGCTTGCCCTCCTATGATCGAGAATGGAGCCTGAGCCTGACCCGGTGCTACAGCCTGAGTACTTGAAACTGGAGTTCCAACACCCCATATAGGAGGCAAGTTTTGGGTAGAGGGAGGAGCTGAAGGAGACAAGTTTGAGGTAGAGGGAGGAGCTGAAGGAG
>NZ_CAJNOB010000028.1 GCF_905250085.1 Candidatus Methylacidithermus pantelleriae | reverse complement strand
TTTGCCAAATCCCTAAAGAAGGAAACGAGCCACTCCAAAAACTGGGCTAGCTTCCTCTTTTTTCTCTCGGGCCCAAGTGGATCACCTAGGCGGGACGAAACCATTCACTCGTTCGGCTACAGTAACTTACCTTGAAGGAGTGTCGGAGTTACGAGAGGCCAAAAGGGTGCCAGGTTTGAGGACGTTCCTCCCCATCGCACTTCGGAGATCTACTCCGATGGCGGGCATGGCCGTCGTGACAATCGTTGTGCGCGGTGACCTCTGTGGGGCTAAGCCTGTGAACTTTCGTGAAAGGCCGATCCAAACGCTGCCCAAAGGATCGGTGGGAAGTAGGTGGAAAGCGATGCTCGATGGGAGGGTCGTGTGCCCGCCCTCAAGCGGCCTGGCACGCTGGCCCCGCCAAGCGAGCTAGGTGCACCCCCGGGCGAGATCCGTGCCCTAGGTGACGACAGGGAGCCCGTTTACGGTAAGGCTCTCGGAGGTGTGGCGATGGTTTCCCGCTATCCTGGTTCTCTCGTGTTGGGTATTTTCTTGGCTAGATCAGAGAGGAATTTGCCCGTGGAAGGAAGAATGCGCCTGAGAATCGGCGTAGGCAGTTGGATGAGCTTAAGCGCGAATTATGGGCAAAAGGCTGGCGAGCGCCTTGGAAGCCTACTGGAAGCAGTTACCATAGGAGAGGGCCCTATCGAGTCAAGAACTCACATCTACCCTGGGAAATCGCAGGGTGGGGGGCTTTCCCATGAGGAGTTCATTCGATGGTGTTACCAGAAGATTTTGTTTCGGGGACCTGATGAGGGGGGACGGCGCTATTACCTTCGAAAACGTGAGGAAGGGTGGGATCGTTAGCATCGAGGGGAAGAATTTCTTTGTTCCGAAGAGTTTACCCAAGCGCACCTCCGGGGAGAGCTCGCACCCGGTCGAAAACACTACCCGTTTCTTACACCCTTGGATCTCTGAAAGCCTCCCCTAGATGCTTCTTACTTGAGGGGAGTTTTCGCAAGATGACGTTGTGCTTCGTGATCAGCTTGATCTGTGGGGAGAGTTGCAGCCGCGTTTTCCGAGATTTTGGAATCAACCTAACTTCCATGGGGCGACCGCTCGCGAGGGACTGGGGGAGGCCCTCCCACTGGGATGCAGCCCTTCTTTTGGCACTGGTAGACAAATTGCGGCCAAGAAGGGCCATTGAAATTGGGGGAGGATGGCTTGGTGCGCTTTATGGCGACCGTGCCAAGGCCAACGTAACTCCCGACGGCAAGGTTTGGGAAGTTCGATTGAGAGAGCCCGCCGCGTCTCGGTTTCTTTGAGAACCCCCAGGCTCCGCTCGTCAAGTCGTTACGGGAGCTTGGGCTTTCGTTTTTTTCCGCTCTGGAGGCTTGTAGTATTCTCCTTATCCAGAGTGGTCCGAGAATGGTCCGGTTGGGAGACGATCTCATCCTTCTCCTCCTGGAGGTTCTCCCGCGTCTCCCAGAGGGCGTCATCGTCGGTTTTTCTCCCGTGTTTTCTACCTTTGAGTATCCTTGGCAGTGGCTGTGGACGTACCGGCTGCCGTGGAACGATCTTGATTTTCTTGCGGCTTTTCTTTGGGGCAACGAGCGTTAGGGTCTCCTTCTTTTCTCGCACCTTCTCTTTTGTTCCTTCCCCGAACGCTTTCCGGTGGTCTGCGACCTATCCCCCCAGTCTCTCTGTGGATCCAAAAGTCCTCTTCGAAGGGATCGTTACTGGGGAGGGGAATCGGCTGACCGGCTTTGGGAAACCCCTTGTGCCGGGGTATACTGCCAGAGAAGAAGCGGCTTATGGTCAAGCCCTTCCCGCACCAACCGGTTATGGGTATGGACCCAATTCCAAAGAAGGGGGTGGGTAACCCGAAGCCGGCGTTCGGGTCGGCCATCCAAGGGAGAATCATCCCAAAGAATCCACCGGATGGGAAGCGTTTCGAGCCGGTGACATAGCCGGAGCTGCTCGTCTTCGGGGGCCGGGAGAAGGAAATAAAGCTCCCATGCCGGTGACTTACGTTCAAGCAAGGGATAGAGCCCGGGGAAACGCCCAGCCAGGAGAAGATCGCGGGGATTTTCCCCGGCAACGGGTCTGAGCGAGGCAAGCTTTTGGTAGAAGGCGATCTCGGCTGGGGGCAGGAGGATTAGATCCTTCCCTATGGGAAAGGGATGATAGTTTCGGGAAAGGAGATACTCGAACAGGGCGGAACTGGGCCATGTAGCCAGCGAAGAGGCAACCAAAAGAAACCCGAGGATGAGGCATTCCCAGTCAAGCGAGGAGTTTTTTCGGGCTGCGAAAGCAGTCAGTGCGGCCAGTCCTAGAAGCAAGGGATGAATGCTTTGGGCAAGATGGGAAAGGTCGGCTCGGGAGAAAGCGTGGTGGGTATACGGTAGGCCAACGAGAACGGAGGCCACCAGCAGTGCACCCGCAGGTGGGAGAGGGGAGGGCCTTTGCCAGAGGATCCAAAGAAAAAGAGGGCAGTAGAAAAGAAGGGTTCCTACAAAAAAGAGGCCTGCAGCAAAATGCGTGGCGTCCTGCCATCCGTGCCAGGGGAGACTTTTCCATGGCCAGGGGACAGGAAGGCTTAGGTTGGTTCCCCCGTACCGGACAAAGCGTCGCATGAGGGCGAGGTTGGCGCCCCAAAAGCCGGGGACTAGTGCAAGGAAAATTTCCATCGGGAGATAGCCCACAAGAATTCCTGTGCCAAAAATGCCAAGGGCTTGGACCCTCCCAAGCCAAGCCACCCGCGATGGAAAGGGTGGGTAGAGGGCTACGAGGAGACCCAGAGAGAAGGCAAGGTAGACTCCATGGTTTCTTCCCAAAAAAGCTGCCAGCCCTACAAAAATTCCCGTTCCAAACGCCTTGCAGGGAAGGGGCTTGCTCAGGTACTGGAAACCCACCCACAGCGCGCTCAAAAGGACGGTGTGGTCGACCAGCTTGTGAAAAGGGAAAAGCCAGAGGGTATGGAGAAGGGCGATGGGGAAAAGCATCATCTCATTGGAGAATGCTTTTCGCGCTGCTACAAGGGCCAGGACCAGTCCAAAGGAAGCGCATAGCGACAAAAAAAGCCGGAGCGAAACGAGCCCGGAGCCAGCGATATGTGCCCAAACGGCTGCCAGGAGATAACGGCCTGGATCGTAGGACTGGAAGTCACGAATGGGAAGTTCTCCATCGAGGGTTGCCAGCACTCCGTACCAAAGAAAACCTTCGTCGGCGGCGTTGTAACCTACGTGTCCGTGGAGAAGAAAGGCAACACCCGGTAAGACCAGGGCTAGGGAAAGGACAGCCAGGAGCTTTCGGTCCGGTTGAGCATCTTGCCAGAGAGTGGGAAGCCCGTGAGCCCCTCCTAAAAGAGGGGTCGAAACAGTCCCGCGCACTCGTTGAATTGGTCCTTGCAGTGCTCCCACAGACTGGCGTTTCCTTTGGAGGTGAAAAGCTCAGGTTAGAGACGAATCGGTTATTCACCCCGAGAAGCCCATACCAGTCAAACGGAAACTCAAAGCTCCTGTTCCGGTCCGGGGCAATTGCTGCCACGATCTCTTTTTGCAGAGATTGTCTCTTTTTGGGGTCCAGAGCCGGAGGAGAAAGAGTTGCTTCCCGCATATCAACCTCGGCAAGCTTCCAAAGAGGAGGACGTCTCAGGGAGATCCTCTTCTTGGCTCCATCGGAACGAAGGTTCCAGAAGCGATTTGGGCCCATTCCATCGGCCGAAAAGCCTGGATCCGTGCGAGCCTCCAAGCGCTTGGGGCCGGGGCCCTGCATTCCAAAGGAATGGGTCAATGCTTTTGGGCCGCGAGGGTATTTTGTGAGCGCTTGGCCTGGTGATCGGAAGTAACTAAGAAACGCGATCGTTCTTGGCTTTAAGCTCGAGTGAGAATGTGGCGTTTGAGGCGTGTTGGGGCGGAGGTGGCCAATCGGAGAAAAGGAAGCTAGACCCGTAGTCTAGCTTATCCTCCAGGGTACTTGAGGAATGGTTTGTCCTTTTTTCCGAAGGGCGACTTCTGGCTAAAAGCAAGACCGGAAGGCGGGGTTACGCTGGGTGGGCCAACAAAGGAGGCTCGACAGCCTGGACTGGGGGGGTGATAGGAAAAGCGCGTGGCAAGGCCGCTTCGCGGAAGGGTCGCATAAGGCCACTGGCTCGAAATGGCGGATTTGCCTATTTGCGGGCCGCTATTCGGGGGAGGGCGGCTTGGATGGGGATAATCTGTTGCTGTCCAAGTATCTTTCGCGTAGGGCAGTGCAGGCACTATGGGGCTGGGCAGAATGGGGAAGGTTTTTGGGGAGGGTGATCGGAGGCACAATCAGCTAAGTCATCGTGGGTTGAAGCAAATCCAAGGAAGTACCCGGCGGGCCGCTAGGTTTTCCGGGAAAAAATCGATGGAAGCAGTTTTTTTTGAAAAAAAGTGTTGACGAGGGTTGGGTGGAGAGACTAAAAACCTCGCGAACAGGCTAGGGGTTGGGTTCCAAGGGGCTTTGTTAGGGTGGAGCCTTTCCTAGCCGAAGTGCGGTTCCAACGGAAATGAAAATAGAAAATACAGAAAAGGGAGGCTTGATTCATGAAATGGAGTGCTATTGGTAGGAGTCTTTCGGTAGCAAAGAAGGCTCTTCCTGGTTGGCTGCTGGGGGTGGTATTGTGGATCGGCTTGGCTGGGAAGAGCTATGCGTTCCTTAATGCCAACAACGTCGTCAATACGAGTGGGGCTCCGGTTAGCTTTTCCTCGAGCTTTCCGACGTTCGTGGTGACCCAATCTGGGAGCCCGAATGCCCGGAGTATCATTAACTGGGGAGACAACGGCTTTCCATCCCCTGGCTTTAACATTTTCTCTGGTGAGACAGTTCAATTCAACCAGCCGGGCCAAAGAGCGGCTATTCTGAACCGGGACATCAGCGGTTTTGGTAGCTTCATTGACGGTACGATCAATGCGAACGGTCAGGTTTATGTCATCAACACGGTTGGAATTACGATAGGGGCGCACGCGGTGATTACTGCGTTTAGTTTTGGCGCTAGTACCTTCGATATTAGTGACAATGACTTCCTTACCCCCGGGCCGGTCGTAAAGCTGTTCGCGCCGGGTGGGGGCGCAACCCTTACGGTTAGTGGAACGATTAATGGCTCGAATAGCGGTGGTCATGTGGTCTTGATCGGGGGCGGGGGCGGGACTGGTAGCCTAGGGCTTGACATAAGCGGTGCTACTATCGATGCTAGCTACGTTGGGCTAGCTGCTCCCAATGGACCCCTCTTCATTAACCTTGTGGGGACCTATCCTGTCCTGGATCCAAATCTTGTTTCGCCTCCTGTTGGGAACACTCATCTCAAAACGCAATTTCCTGGGACTGAGCTGTTCATTGATAACTCCACGATTACGGCGAGCAACGGGTTTACTGGGGGTCAGATTGACGTCCTTGGAGGAGATGTGTTCCTGGGTACGGCAGGTATTGGTACCGCATCTCTTATCGCGGATGGAAGTGCGGGAGCCGGAGCGATCAACATCGTTGGGAATTCTCCAAACGTAGGCGTGTCTTTAGACGACGCGTTTCTCGATGCTTCGTCCAACTTTGGCAAAGGGGGTACCATTGCGATCCGGTCAGCGTTCGGTTACTTTGACACTGGGAGTACCTTTGTCTTCGCAACTGGGTTTTCTACTCAGGGGCAGACTTTCATCGAGGCCCCCTTTGTCGTTGATGGAAACGGTTTCTACTCGCCATCTCCTACGTTTATTAGTCCGTAGACAAGAGGCGACTTTGTGCTTCGTTTGTCGGGGAAAAGGCCTGCGTTCGTGCAGGCCTTTTTGCTTTTTGTAGGACATCCCAGGTTTCCTCGGGAGTGCTCAAGGCCTGACCCTAGAGTCCAGCGACGGATCGCGCCAGCGACCGAGAAATTTGCCGGGTACAGTGCAAAAGCCCCTTTGCGGGATGGGGAAGCGCTTATCCCGACTCGGCAAAACAACGGCTCCACCGGGAAACCGAAGTACGTGAACGGGCGGTGGTGGCAGCACCGGCGCGGGAACCCTCTTGGAAAAGCCTTAGTGAGCAAAAGAGCCGATGAAATAGGCACGAGCCGAAGGGAATGCGGAACAAAGTCTCCAAGCGAATGATGTCGACGTTGAGCCTATTGCCTCCAAGCCAAGCTGACCCCCTCTCCCACAACGATAGAAGCACCAGGTAGAGCCGACGCGATAATCGGGTGGGGGCACGCTAGGAAAAGGAAGATGCTTTAATTGGGAAGTCATCCGCCTGGGGTTTGGAAGTTACCCACACGCCGCGGATGCCTGGTCGAGAGGCTGAAGCTGGCCGGTGAGGGTCTCGTGAGCGCGCACCAGCCGGTCGGTCAGGAGGGTTACAGTCGCTCTGCGGCGATCGAAAGCGCTGTACTCAAAGACGGGGTTGTGGCTTGCTGGCTAGGACCGCTAGGGTGTTGGAAGGCAAGGTTTTCGCAGCCATGCGGCATCCGAAGCGTTTGAACAGAGTATGGTGCTCTAATCCGCTTGGGGAATCTCAAGGACGAATAGCGCCGACCAAAATGGGGCAACGGCAAGCCTGCGTCATTGCGGCGAAAGGCGTTACTCATTCATCATTCATGGATCGCACCAAGGCGCGCCTTGCAGCACCATATGGGAGGTATGTGCCTAACCCCAAAAAAGCGTTCTCTCTGTGTGCATGCAAGTAGCCGGGTAACGAAGCCATAGGCGGAAGCAAGGCCAGACAGAAAAAGGGCGACAGAACGTGGTGGTAGTTCAAAGGCCAAACACGAATGCCTCCGCCTCCGATGACATGTGAGGACGGAGTGTGAGTAGTCTCTCGGAAGGGAGGTTCGTTCGGAAGAAACGGATGGGACGCATCAAGGCAGAAGACGATGAAGCCTGAAGGTAGAAACTTCCCGTCCAAAAAGCCCGAATGTTGGGCTTCCAGGAAACTCTTTTTATCCCCTGGTTATGGGAGTTTGAAAGCAGAAGGACCACTGTCTGGAGGGACGAAGCCTCGTAAAGTCGAGTAGGTTGCCCCCGCCTTCCAAACACCTTCTCTTCCCATCCAGAAAGTCTTTCCATGGAAGCTGGAGGAGGAAGACCGTAGATCCAAGTTTCAGTAGCAAACGATCGCAAGCCCTCCATTGAGCGGCTCCTCCGATCCGGCAGGGAAGGGAGGCAAAAAGTATAAGGGTATATAACCCTCACGGTCACTGGGATCGTTCCACACGGCGCTGCCGAAGAATGAGTCGGACAACACCGGAAAAAGCCCAAGGGGGGTATTCCACCTTGAGCTAAAATCACGCAACCGGGTTTTTCGTACACGAGTCCACTAGAGCATATCCATTTGAGCTCCTGACCGGGTTCTTAAGGCACGAAAGAAGCGGTTTTGTGCCACAGGCCATGGAAAGCACAGCTCCTAGAAAGTTTTCGGATGGGTACGCCCTAGATCCCTGACCGGCAGGTTTCTGCGTGCGGGGTCCGCAATGGGTTTTTTGCGGAGCGAGAAAAGAAAAGCGCGGATGGGTAGGGGCGCAATGGAACGTTTCAAAGGAGGGGAACTGGCGGATGAGATCCATGGTTTTCCCACTCTCCTCTTGCCTTTCCCCTCTTATTCGGCAGAACGAGCGCGCAGGAAGCCACGTCACCCTGGGTTGTACGACGAAGGGAATTCCACCAAAGCGATCTGAGAAATACTGGAAGTATTCAAAAGTCTGGAACCCGAGGGGATATCCCCCTCGGCGGTGAGCCTTCTAAACCGCCTATGGCGGGAGGAATATGAGAGCGGGTCTCATGGGGACCTCTCTCAAAAGGCATACGTGTGCGGGTAGATGGAAAAAATGGGCGAGCGGCGTTCGATCCCTTTCTCTCAAAGGCTCTTGCGGTTAGTCGGTCGTGCCCTCAAGAACCGGGGTAACCATTTCTCACCCGTGGAAGATCGTTGCGGAACCAACCCAAAAGCTTGGAGTGCCGGGTCTTGGGACTCGGAGGACAGGGGGATGAGACGTTTTTCCCAAAAGTCGGCGGTAAGAGACGGTGCCCTCGAGCTCTGGGGAACTTTTTGAGAAGCGTGTCCTGAAGACTCGCTAGGAGCGTTACCAGGTCCACAAAGCGGGAAAGGTTTGGAACTACGGTGGGTTCAGAGGAGGGCAACGGGGGAGCAAAGAGGTGTTCTGCCAGATCTGAAATGTTTCAAAGCCCGCATTGATGAAAAAAGCTCAGCCTCCATTTCTCACAAGCAGGAGCTTTGGTGCACAAAACGGGGTTAATCTAGCTCACTCACGAGGAGTTTTGGTCGCGGAAAGCTTGTGTAACCAGGTAGGATCGAGCAAGATTGGGGTTAGTTTTGGCCTAGGAGGAGCTCCGCAAAGACGAGAAAGCTCATTCTTTACGCAAAGCTCCGCTCGAGAGTCGACTTTGCCGAAGCGGGGGAACTTGCGGTTTGGAGAGAGGTTTTAGCGGCGCAGCGCTTGGAAGGGGCGGCGAAAGAGGCTTTTCGAAGAATAGGCACTCCTCAACGAGAGGAACGAATAGCGCACACTGACGCAGAGAAGAGTACCCATGATAAAAGCAAAAAGATCGAGTCGCAGGGTGTTATCTTAGGCCTTCCGCCACCTCCGCTCCTTGCAGAGCCAGGCGTCGCAGCGCTCCGGCCAGGGTGTAAGCAATAGCCAAGAAGGAGAGGCAAAGCTTCTTGCCAGCCCTTTCCGCGTCGCTAGCCGCTCGGTAGAGAGTGAGAATCCTTTTTGGATCCGGTTTTTCCATCTTCCATCAAGCACCGTAGAGCTTTTAGGCAGGCCCTTGCTTGAGGGAAAGAGAAAGCCCGGATTTTCTCTCCTTTTCTCGATCCTCCGCCTTGGCCACCCCCCGCGCTTCCTCGACCAGCGATTCCGCGTGCGGTAGGCAAACTCTGTAAAGAAACGAGCCGCTTCGGCCGAGAGACTCGTGCAGAGGACTAAGCTTCCTCCAGGAGCCGTCAACGATCCATCAGGCGCGCTTGTTGTGGCCAAAGCCAAAGACACAGTCACAATCGTGGGCTTCGCGCCAGCCCATGATCTTTTTGCCCGTAGAAAACGAAATCGGCCGGCAGCACGATCCTGAACTGCAGGCCGACAGCTACGGAGCTATCCCGCAATCCGCTCCACGCTCCATAAGAGCACCCGCTGACGCATCCTGGTTGGAGAGCCGAAGCCCTGACGCCAAGCAGCGGATAACGGGCGAAAACGGTAAAGCGGCAAATCGCAGGAGAAGTCATAGTAACCATGGAAGAACCGCTGCAGTTCGCACCCGTACAGGGGGATGTCCGTCGCGTCAAGATCCAGCACCACCTCCTCCTAGAGCTCGCGACGCGATTCGAGGTGAAGATCGACCAGAAGCCGATTGATTGCTTCTGCTGAATGCCCAAATAGTCAGTCTGGGTAGCGCTTGCTTTTCCCCAGAAGCTTTACGCGGGTTACGCGCGCTTTTGCCGGCCAGCTCCTCCTCCAAGTGGCTTTTTCCCAGGCCAAAGAGCCACCACCGGATCGCTCGGTCATCCCTCGATATTGATTGAGATCTTTCAGAGCCCAGCGCGATACCAAACGTGCCCTGCGCAATCATCTGCTTGAAGCCGATGCACAATGTGCTTCGGATCACATGAGTCCTCAAAAAGAACCTTGCAGCCGCCCTAGCCGACCGATCTTCCGATGGAGTTTGCACAACGAAATCGCTCCCAATCGCTCGAAATCCGATCCCCGGTAAATGCTGCCTCCACCTGCCACGAAGACGGCGATCGTAGGGGCCGCAAGCCTGCTGGGAATCGTGACCATGGCCACGGCCTTTCCGGTGAAAGGAAAGGTTCCCTGGCGAGAGGGTAGGGCCGAACGGATGGGGGGAAGCGGTGCCCAAATGCTCCAGGTTGGAGACGAAGTAGGGAGGGGCTGGTCTTCTCCTTAAGACCGGTGCCGATGGCGCGGCGCTTTTGGAACTTTTCCCCAAGTGCTTCGTTTTGGTCCGGCCAAACTCGGAGCTTTCCATCCAAGGGTTGGTTTCAGAAACCATTGGGCAAGGAAAGTATGATGGGGCCAATCTCGAACTTCGGAGAGGTTGAAATCTTCGCCAACCTGCATGGGGTGAAGGGGAGAACCGGCTCGTTAGCTGTCAGTGTTCTAGGCTGGCGGGTTGATACGGGTACTGCCCTCGGCACGGCGCTCTATAGTCTCACACGACGCGAGGGTCGGGTGGCACGGGTTGTGGGGCGTGGGCAATGCGATTTGGCATCACCCGAATCAGGGAGGGACCAGGCTGGAATGGTCCCTTGGAGCAGGGCAATGGCTTTTCTTGGGAGAGGCGGGCCAAGGGATTCAAATCGGGAGTCTGCCAAAGGGAAAGCTCCATGGGGCCCAGTTTGTTACCTTGACCCAACTCCAACCTGGTGTCACTGGCCTTGGGGGTTGGATGATGCTTCAAGGAGACTTTGATATGGTGACAATTGGCGGGCTGGGCTCTCAGACCCCTTCGCTTATCATGAGTCAATGGAATGAGACAGCTTCGGTACTGGAACAGGTAGGCGACCCGCCCGATTTACCAATAGATCTTCCCCCTGGCCCATTAGCCCGCTCTCATTCAAGCTCTTGCAGAAGATTGCGGCAGTCTTTGGGCCCAATAGTGACATCGCTTGCGCGATTGAGCAGCTGATCGAGCAAATCACCCGGGAAATCAGTCTTGACGAAACGGGTAAGATCGAGAAGTGACTGTTTCGTAATGGCCTGGGTAGTAGGCGCATAACGTAGAGTCGCCAGTCTAACAAGTTAGTCGTCCGTTTGGTGGTGGCATGTCCTTTGGGACAAGATCGTTCCGGGGGGAACATGCATACTCTCGACGCAGGAAGGCGGTCGATCCGCACTGTCTTGTTACGCTACCTGAAACCGGGGAGCTTCGGGGTCCTTGTCGCCGCATTGGGTCTAACGAAAGGTCTGGCTGCCGAAACAAAGGGTGGTAAACCCGACCGTTCAGCAATGCACTATCCTGCACCTCGGAAACAAATGAGCGGTGTGTCGGGCTACGCAGTGCGGCCGGGTGACCTTCTGCGGATTCATGTGTTTCAGGAGGACGATTGGGATACAGAAGCCCGGGTGAGCGAGGATGGGACAATTCACTTTCCCTTACTGGGCCGGGTCCTGGTAGCAGGGAAAACCACCCATCAAGTTGCAGCGATCCTCAAAGAGCTTTTGGGGAAAGATTACCCCGTCAATCCGCAGGTAGCCGTCTCGGTCCTGGAATCCGAGCAAAAAATGACAATCCTAGGCGAGGTACAAAAACCAGGGGCTTATGCTTTCCCGCTGGAAAGGCCGCTGAATCTTCTGGAAGCCATTGCCATGGCGGGTGGATACACCCGGCTGGCCGATCCCGGAAGGATTACCGTCAAGCGCAAAGAGGGTGGCAAAGAAAAGCTCTACCGGGTAAACGCCAAAGCGATGGCCCATCGGGAAGTCGAGCCTTTTGAACTGCTCCCGAACGATATCATTACCGTTCCGGAGAGCCTTTTTTAAAAGGTAGTCTTACAGTCTTTTTGGAATCCGCCGGCAATCGTAGGGCAAGTCTTTACCGTTTCGGGAGCGTAACACCATGCGAACCAACCCACGCGTAGAGGAAGGTCACACCCCAGTGAAAGAAACGAGGCCCGTTACTCAAAATCCTCCGCTCGATGACGGGGGTGGCTGGGATGTGGAAGCGAGGAAGTTTCTCAGATTGGGAGTGATTGTAGTGTGGGAGGGTGCTTGGATCCTGGGGATCTGCTTTATTCTTACTCTTTTGGCAGCGAGTATTCATTAGAGCACAGCTCCCCGTGTGGATTTGGACCGTACTCTCCTCGTTGTGGAAGCGAGCCCTCGGAGAGTGGCTAATGTCAAAGACGTGGTGCAGGAGGATCTCTGAGCCGTTTGAGGCCGTGAAAACGGTGCAGGAAACGCTAACCGGGAGGAGCGTCTTCCGAAACGTCGCGAAACGAAAAGACATCTGGTCGGATCCGGTGCTCGCGGAAGAGCTCCGCAAAGCTCAGAAAAGAAGGGGGCCGGAACCTGTTGTCGAATACTTGAGTCGAAAAGTTCATGTGATTTTACGTCCTGGTACACGGCTTATTGAAGTGGTCGCGGAGGCGGGGAACCCCAAAAGCGCAAGTCTTCTTGCCAATGCTGTCGGTGAGGAAGCCATCC
>NZ_CAJNOB010000027.1 GCF_905250085.1 Candidatus Methylacidithermus pantelleriae | reverse complement strand
TTTCCCTTAGCGAGCTTGACACATTTTCCACGCCTCAACTCTTGTTCCTGCGCCGAGAGAAGCTGCATCAATGGGCCCCTACCCCCAGCCCTTTTCCCCTGTGATCCGTTGCCCGGGCTGCATCCCGGCTCGAAGAAGAATTGGCTTTGCTCCCCTCCTCGAGCAACGCGCCGACGTTGCCCTGGGTCCTCATGCATGCCCCCCAAACGTCACAAGCATCCAGCCTTTCTTCCAATGCTCGGTCAGCCTTGCGCAGCTGCATCTCCTTTCGCTCCCCATCGTTAGCTTGCCGGAGAACGTTCACCCCGAAGACCGTGCCCATGCTGAGCGCCCAACTTCCCTCTGGCTAAAGCCAGGAACTTGTACGGCACCTTTCGGTCAGGCTTCTGGGAGACCCAAGATGGGGGAAAGGTTTGTTAACTCCGGAAGACCGCTGCCCTTATTCCCGGCAACGGTAGACGCCGGAAGCGGTCTTTGGGATTATCCAATCCCTCATGGGTTTCCAAGGGTTCCGGCTCCGGGAACATACCAGAGTAGAGAGGCAGTTTCAGCTGTCATGTGCCGCATATGACGTCCAATGCCTATGGAAGCTAATTGGAACCCATACGCCCACTTTTCCCTGACCGTCCTTGAACGCTTGTTCTGCCCCATGCCCAACCCGCCCCCCATCCAATCGCCGACCTTTCTCGTCCTAAACACGACAGGCTATTAAGGAGCCCCGGGAACTGGATCCAAAAGCTTTTCCTTAGGACTGCAAGGAGGCTAATATCGCGGTCTCCGACGTTTCTTCCGGCGCTTGATCCGGACAAGCTTGACAAGATGGAACTTCCCCTGGGACCTGGGCACCCAGACTCCACAAGAGCTTTTTAATCGTCAATCCCTTCTCTCTTGGGTCAAATGTAGTAAAGGTAATCTATAGAGAATTCCAACCAGGAGAAAGCCATGCCTCAATATCAGTACCTTATCGTCGGGGGAGGAATGACTGCGGATAGCGCGGTTCGGGCCATCCGGGCTTCCGACCCCAACGGCACCGTTGGCATAATTAGCGAAGAACCAGACCCACCCTACCTCCGCCCTCCGCTTTCAAAAGGGCTCTGGAAGGGGCTCCCGTTTGAGGAAGTATGGTGCCGGACAGCGGAACTCGGGGTGGATCTTCACTTGCAAAGACGGGCGGTTACGTTGGACGTTCGCGATCATATCGTCCGCGACGATCGGGGAACCACCTACCAGTTCCAAAAGCTCTTACTAGCTACCGGGGGGCGTCCTCGAAGGTTACAGGTCGAAGTGGCGGAAGAGAAGTTGATTCACTTTCGAACATTGGATGATTACCGTCGACTGGAGCATTTTGCCCAAAGAGCCCAGCGGTTTGCGGTGGTCGGGGGAGGATTCATCGGCTCGGAAATAGCAGCGGCCCTCGCGGGAAAAGGAAAGCAAGTTTGGCTTATCTTCCCAGAAGAGGGGATCGGAAGAAGGATCTTTCCTCAGGACCTTTCCCTTTTTCTTAACCAGTATTATCGCGAGCACGGGGTGGAAGTGCTTTGTGGCGAGTCGGTGCACTCAGCGAAAGAAGATGGAGAGCAGGTCCGGATGCTGACTTCGGGTCAGCGAACTCTCGTCGTGGACACCATTGTGGCGGGTATTGGGATTGAACCGGAGGTTTCGCTGGCTCGCGACGCGGGGCTGCCGCTGTCGAATGGGATCGCGGTGGACGAGTACCTGCGCGCAGGGCATCCCGATATCTTCGCCGCAGGCGACGTCGCCTCCTTTTTTAACCCGCATCTAGGCAAGCGGATTCGCGTGGAACACGAGGATAACGCCCGAACCATGGGGGCACGGGCCGGAACCAACATGGCCGGGCAGGCAGAGCCTTATGACCACCTGCCGTTTTTTTACTCAGATCTATTTGATCTCGGTTATGAAGCCGTCGGGGAACTCAACGGGCAATGGCCGACCTTAGCCGAGTGGAAGGAGCCATTCCGTGAGGGGGTGGTATATTACTTGGAGGGCGCCCGGGTCCGGGGCGTTCTTTTATGGAATGTTTGGGGAAAAGTGGAAGAAGCTCGGACACTCATCGCCGAAGCAGGGCCCTTTGGTCCGAGCGATCTTAAGGGTCGAATCTCTTGGTAGACGGGCGCGAGACCTTTCTGTCGTGGTATTTGGTTTGCCGACTTAGCCTAGATTTCGCTCCTTCAAAAGGGGAATAGGCAAGTGAATGCCTGGATCGTTTTGCTGTGTCTGGCTGTCTCGATTCGGCTGGGACTAGAGAGCGGTCTTGCTTCACGCCAGTTCGACTGGCTCAGAAAGGCCCAAACGGGCGAACCGCAGAATCAGGAGCAAAAGACCATCCAAAAAAGAAGCCTAATGTACTGTCAGGATCGGTTGAGGCTTGGACTTGCCCGAAGGTTTTACGGGGCCCTTCTCTTCATGGGCTGGACCTTCGGGAAAGGACTAGCTTCGTTACATGGGCTTTTCCTTTCCCTTCCCTTGACTCAGACCCTGCGAGGATCCCTTTTTCTTTTGGTTTTTGGTTTAGCCCAAGGAATTCTCTATTTACCGTGGTCCATCTACGAAACGTTTGGTCTGGAAGCTCGCTACGGTTTCAATCGAACGAGCCCCATCCTTTTTGCAGTGGACCGCTGGAAGGAAACCAGCCTGTTTGTGTTTCTTGGATTCCCTTTTTTTTTCGGCTTGCTCTGGCTTTTGGAATCCAGCCAGCTCGGATGGCTGTGGGTATGGGCAATGTATTGTGGTTTTAGTTTTTTCCTTCGCTGGGCTTATCCCGTATGGCTTGCACCGCTCTTTCATCGCTTCCGGCCATTGGAAGCCGATTGGTCTTCGCGAATGCAACGCCTCCTAGGAGAGCACGGTCTTGCCCCTTGTACCCTATGGGTCATGGATGCTTCTCGGCGCAGCGGGCATTCCAACGCTTACTTTGCGGGGGTCGGTCAGCACCGAAGGGTGGTTCTCTACGACACGCTTTTGGAACAACTTTCACTTGAAGAAGCGGAGGCGGTGCTCCTCCATGAAATTGGACACTACAAACTGCGTCACGAGAGGTTTCTTACGGTCCTAGAGGTCGGTATTACCTTTTTGTGCGCTGTTTCTTTACCCTGGTTCTATCGACAAAAGGGCCTCTTTGCGGCATTGGGCTTCGCTTGTCCGTCCTATGAAGCGCTTTTGGCTCTAGTGGCTCTCGTTGGACCTACTGTGGCCTTTCCCCTCCAGCCATTTTTGACCCGGATCTTGCGAAGACTGGAAGCTCAGGCAGACGCCTTTGTCGTTCGTTTGGGCAAAGGGAAAGAACTGGCTTCTGCCCTGCAGAAGATCTACGGCGAGAATGCCGTTTTTTGTCCCACCGAACCCATGTATGCTGCCTTTTACTCTACGCATCCACCCCCAGAATCACGCTTGCGCCAGCTGGCTCACGAGGGGGCTCAGCCTCTTTCTGGCAAACCCCTAGACGCGCCTTTCGACTTTTCCTCTTTCCGATTTTTAGTTGCACAAGATTCTCTTGGATAGGACCTTTTATGAGACATCTTCCGGCCAGGCTGAGACGTCGCCTCGCCTTTCTTGGCAGTGATGACAAAACCTCTCCGATTTTTAGCGCGACAAAGCCCACGGGAAAAAAGCGAAAGACTGAGTCAGAATACATCGGCCAACCCTCGACGTTCTGAGAGAGCCAAGGAGAGAACGCTGGCCGTGCTGCGTAGCCTCTTCGAGGAAGAAATTCCTCGGGTTTTCGTTCCCAGAGAGGACGGGCCCAGAATTGGTTTTCGGCTCTGGGACGGAACCCTTTGGCCTTCAGGGGTCAATTTAGACGTTACCATCGTCCTTACCCACCCGGGGAGCCTGCGAAAGATGCTGCTGTGGGCCAACGACGTCCGGTTGGGAGAAGCCTTCCTGCGCCGTGATTTCGACGTAGAAGGATCCCTAGAGCCGATCTTTGTCTTGGCCGATCGATTGGCTCAGAAACTTATCCGTCCGAGCGTCCGGCTCCGCCTAGCCCTTCTGTTGCTAGGGTTGCCCCGTGACGAAAATCCCGAGACAACGCCTATCAGCCGCCCTCGCCTCATGGGCATGCAACATTCTCTGCAGCGCGATCGAGAAGCTATCGCTTATCACTACGATGTTTCCAATGAATTCTTTTCCCTGTGGCTCGATTCGCAGATGGTCTATTCCTGCGCGTATTTCCAACGGGGAACAGAATCCCTGGACGAAGCACAACGACAAAAACTCGATTACGTGTGCCGTAAACTTCGGCTACGCCCTGGCCAAAGATTTTTGGATATCGGATGCGGATGGGGGAGCCTTGTGCTTCATGCGGCAGCCAATTATGGGGTTGAGGCTTTGGGGATTACGCTAAGCAGTCAACAACAACTATGGGCCCAAGAGGAGATCCGGAAACGCGGATTGGAACGGGTATGCCGAGTGGAACTCTGCGATTACCGGGAATTGAAAGGAGAAGCCCAGTGGGACGCCATTGCCAGTGTCGGAATGGTCGAACATGTCGGAGCCCAGCTTTTGCCCACCTATTTTGCTTGTGCCTATCGACTTTTGAAACGAGGCGGAGTCTTTCTCAACCACGGAATTGCCGTTGGTGTTCATGATATACCCCAAAAGGGACCGGGATTTGTCGACACCTATATTTTTCCTGATGGAGAGCTATCTCCTTTGCCCACAACTCTTCAGGCTGCTGAAAAGGCCGGCTTTGAAATTCGAGATGTTGAGAGTTTGCGAGAACACTACATGCGGACAATGCGGCTTTGGCTTGAGCGCATGGAAGCAAAGCGCGCGGAAGCCATCCGGTATGTAGGGGAAACAAATTATAGAAAATGGCGCCTTTTCATGAGTGGTTCCGCCTACGCCTTTTCCCAAGGTAAACTCAACCTTTACCAAACCCTCCTCTATAAGGGTTCAGGAGGTCCTTCCTCACTGCCTCTTACACGGGAGGACTGGTACCGGTCCGCCCCAAACTAGAGTTTTTCTCCCAAAGAAGATCCTCCCATTCTCTACCCAAAGATCCTAGTCTTCTTTTGCCTTTGGCTTTTTCTGCTGGTCCTTGAATACCCAATCATAACACAAATCGATCCGGCAACGGGTCCACATATTTCGTTCCTTTTTGGAACCCGCTCTGAGGTATGGCGGAAACCAGGATTCTCCCTCCTATCGAGCACCTTGAGGTCGCCCACGCAAGTCACCCATGCAAAAGGAGAACATTATTTCTCTTTCTGGCACCCCTCGTGACTTGCTCCGCCGTAAACAACCCGCGACGGAAGTCGCACGCCTTCTTGTAGAGCGCAAGATATGGCTGACCTTTCCCTTCCCATGCTCTCAACATCAGGTGTCTCTACGGCCGCCCTTGGCCAATGCGCGGCTTCGCCAATCGTGCCAAAATTCCGACTTGAGTTCACTTCGCTGTGCGCGCTGAGAGGGCACTCGAAACCATGTGCCGAACGTCTCCCCAGACCTTCATACCGCAAACAGCTCTGACTAGTGTAGGTTCGATCGACGTACTCGACCTCGATGCCCGCGGTGCTTGCCTTATACTCGACGAAGGACTGCAGCTGCCGCCACCCCTGCGGTGCCAACGGGCGCACACGCGCTTGCCGGCCTTCCTCCGGTCGCGGATCTGCGTGAGGTCGTCCATCCCGATCCTGTCGACCCCGCCTCGATGTGGCCCTGGACGATGCTTCTAGTCGTTTCGGAATGGATGTGCCGAACGCGCCAAATCCTTTTACCGGAGACCAGCCGCAGCCTTCCCTCTAGCACTCTGGCTGCCGTTCCAGGGAAGACAGCGACGCACGCCAAGAGAGCGGTCGGGCTTGTGGCGCAATTTTCCGCCGCCAAAGATTTTGCCTGTGCTTATGGCGGCGAGGTTCTTTTCCCCTACACCACGCCCACCACGCTGCCGGACGCCAGAGCTTGCCTTTCTTCCGTCTCGACGACGAGCTTAAGATACCATGTCCTGTCGCGAAAGACCTGTTCCGCTTCCTTCACCCGACCGGGGGCAAGGATGCGCTTTGGCTACTTGCCCACACACAGCCAGATGCTGATGCGTCCATCGATCGTATAGAGCAACACACTTTCACCCTTCGTGGTGTACGTGCGCTTGTCGAAGGGCACGCTGGCATGGTCGAACCGGATGGCCCGGAGCGGGCCGTCCTTTCTGATGGGTCCCCATGTCTTCTCTGCCCTCTAGGCCTTGCACACCATAAAAATCGCGTTGCTACACCTCTGGGCGCCCAATGGTGTTGGCTAGCTTAACTTCGACACTGTTTGAAGGTACATTCCTGTAGCCGAACGAGTGAATGGTTTCGTCCTGCCTACCTGACCCACTTGGGCCCGTGAGAAACAAGAGGAAGCAGATCCATTTTTTGGAATAGTCCGTTTGCTTCTATGCGTATTTCGCAAAGCATTCGGCGCTACCATTTGCCTTCGGACAAAAGCCCCGCTACGGGGATAACTTAAACACAACGAAGAGGGGTTCGGGGGTTTTCTTCCGTGGAAGCTTTTCCAAATCCATTGGGCTCGGAGGCGAGCGGTGAGCCCGTAGACCTGCGAAAAGATCCGGATCTCACTGCAGACTCGGGTCCCCACCCGGAAAGTGATACACGGGACAGACTTTCGTGGAGCTTTTGAGCTGGGGAAAAACCGCCGGTAAAAACCTCGGCCAGTCGCTGATCTCATGAGTGGGGGGCCTCTGCGTGGAAAGCTTCCGCCGGGGAGCGATCGGACTGCATGAGATCCCAGCCATCGATTGCTTCCTCTGGTGGGATCCGCTCCTCTCTTTACGTTTCCACAAGAAGCGGCCCTTGAGGGTCGACCCCGTGCTCCAAAATATTTATGGGCTTGGAGGCAAAAGAGCGCTCCAACCGACCTGGCTGCCCAGTTTAAGCAAATGGGCTTCTTGCGTGACCGTTTTGGGGAATCTCCGTCAATATCTCCTTGGCAGAAGCCGCCCTGTTTTCCCGCCGGGCCCGATCGGTCAAGGCCTAGGCCACTTTCCTCGGGCAATCACAGATCAAACTCCATTGCCTCCCACTTCGATCACTTGGCTCCGCTCGGTAGACCAAAGCTGCCGATCTTTTGGGAAAACCCCGACAATCGTTCTTGCAGCTTGGCCTCTCTTAGCTCAAGTGAGATATGCAAGCCATCTCTACTTTCAGCGCTTCCAAGTTCGGCTGGCTTTTTCCTTCCTTCATCAAAAACAAAGGTTCTTTCTTGAACCCCCAACCGCTGTTGGAGTGTCACAAGCAACTCCACAAGCGTCTTCGAATCCCTCGGTTTCCCTGCAAAATTTTTACGAGAAAATCGGAACTCCTTAAGCATGGACCGCAATCGAGAAGAAGGACTTGACGCCGATCGCCTCGCTGATCCCGGCTCTCTCCATCATAGGCCAGTGTCCATTCCTCCCTCTCCCCTCAAAGTACACACGGGGTAGATCATAAAGCAGAAGAGTCGTTGCCCGCAGGGGAATCCGCGCGATAGAACTTCTTTTCCACCCACCTCCGTACCTCGTTTCACGCATCCATCGGCCAGGTGTAGGTCCTTTTCCTTCAAATCCCTTTTCTTCCCCCCGCATAATTGCCCCAAAAGCGTTCGCCTTGCTTTCTCCCACAACGCACACTTCGAAGAGGGAAAAAAATCCGCCGCAAAAGCGATCGCTTTAATGAACCGGTGCTTCCGCTCGCTCCGATCTCACTCCTGCAAGCATTTCCTCTAGACGCCACCTTCACGACACCTCTTCCCATACCCTTAACCCCCAACATCTTTAGGGCACCCCCGCCTGTACGCCCTCCAGGGCGACAAGCTTCCACCCTTTCAAGCTTGTCCGGACAATCTCTTGCGTTTGGACCGGGAGCCGCCTCTCATTTTGGCCCAATTCCTTGTCTTCACCTTTCTCCCCACCGCGTAGGACGGCTGACCCCCACCCCCACCTGCTCGTACACCGTGCCGTTGCGATCAGTACGGACCTACTGGAGATGAATGCCTACAACTTACAACATCTATCATTTTTCCATGCAAAAATTAGCTATGCACAATCTCTTCCCATATCGACCCTACACAGTTTTCCATAAGTCCTTGACTGGGAACTACAAAAGTCAAAAACCTGAAGAAGTTACGATAGCCCAGCAGGATGTAGACCCCCTAATGCAGGGCTACGCTGTTCGAGACGCTACGCTGGCACACCACGGGATTGAGCCGGTTGCAAGCGTCGGCGCAGGCCGAGTAGAGTGTAGTAGGCGATTTTGCTTCTTCCGCAGCAACATCCCGTTGGATCGACGCTGTCCCCATCATAACTCATCGCCTTCGTCCAGTGACACGCTAAGAACCCTCGGTGGAACGGCGGATGGTCTTGGCCCTCTCATTGCCCGCCGTGCCGACGGACTACGACGGCGACCACAGCTCGGTGCCCCACGGCCGCTTCTTCGGCTCAACGAAACGGTGGAAGCGCCGCCTGGCCGTGATGGCCTTGAGCAGCTTGACGACATCGGCCACGGCGATACCAGGCGGAACGCCCACAAAAAGGTTAATGTCATCCGGCTGGATCTCCCGGGAGATCACAGGCTACCCAGCTTCGGCGTAGATCGCATCCACTATCGCTCCCGTTTGGTTAGCCACCGCTCCGGTCAACACGTCACGCCCATCCTTCGGACACCAGATCCCTTGGTAGGCCATTGGATCGAGATGCCATTCCGGTTACCGATCATCTCGATCATAAACCACACTCTACACCCCATAGGGCACTCCAACCGGCCGCCATTTCTCCCGCCATGGAAATCAAGGCTTTTCTCTTGCGGACGGTCAATGAAAAAGGCTCCATCGCTAATCTGCCGTTTAGGAAGTACATGTTATAGGCTCACCGTCCAAAAGGGCAACCAACTGTCTGGCATGACCAGAAGCAACGAATCATCTCCCTAACCAGCCCCGAGACACATCGGCATCACCCATACTTGCAAAAAGGAGGAAACCTTTTGACGGTCAAAGCCCGTCGCCTAGCTCCTCTTCCCATGCTCAAAGCTAAAGGCGAACAGAGGTGGCCAAGAGCTTGCGGAAACGTGATGGCTTGGGAATTTCGCCGATCATCCAAAGGTTTTTCCGTTCCACGCCCAATGGGTCGCCAAAACGTCTCGAAAAACCACGTATACTCGCGAAGGCTCCAAGCAAAACGACTCAGCGACCAACTCGCAAATGCCGGTTGCCAGTTCTTGAATCTTTTCTCTGGGAAGACCGATCGCCATAACTTCCACAAAAGCGCTTTTTCCTTCCGTCTCCCCAAAGGAAATGGCTTCTAGCGGCGCTAAGGCACACATCATATACTTGGCCGGTTTTCCGAGGGTTTTCGCAACCCGTTGCGATATTTTGTTCAAGGCTTGCTTCTGGTGGACTGGATCGAGTTTTACGTCGGTCTGGATGAGTACGTAAGGCATGCTGTTTTTCTACCCTAGCCTTAAGACATGTCAAAACCTTGAGGGTCTTCTATCCGATCCCGTCACAACCATGTTCCCAGCTTCTCCGACACGAGACCGCAACGGTCTTTCCCCGGCATTCCAACTAGTCGTTTACCGGATTCCGTAAATGTTGCCCTCCTCATCTACGTCCACCTGGGCAGCCGCCGGATCTCGTTGCAAACCCGGCATAGTTAAAGTCTCCCCGCAAATCATCACCACAAACCCCGCCCCTGCGGCCAAGCGCACTTCTCGAAGAGGAAGTACAAACCCCTCCGGCGCGCCGACGCGTCGAGGATCGGCTGTAAAAGAGTACTGGGTTTTGGCCACGCAGATATCCAGCGAGCCAAAACCTCTTCTTTCCAATCGCTCGATTTCTTTTCTGGCTTTTGGTGCAACCTCCACATCACTGGCTCTATAAATCCGTACTGCGATCGCTTCTAGTTTTCGTAAAAGAGGCCAGTGCGATTCGTATACGAATCGGAGTTGAGGCGGGGTTCGGTCTTTGACCAGTCCCATGACGGCTTCGGCTAGGTCCACGGCCCCGGCCGAGCCGTCCGCCCAATGAGTGCTCGTTACCAGCGGAACCCCCCAGGCTTTCACCTCGTTTTGGAGCCAAGCAAGTTCCCCTTCGCTGTCTTGCGAGAATCGATTGACACAGACGACACACGGGAGCCCAAAACCATCCCAAACGTTTTGCACATGCCGGTGCAGATTCTCCACACCCGCCGCTAGCGCCTTCGCATTGGGCTGGTGCACTGACCCCACAGGACAACCACCATGATACTTGATCGAGCGAAGCGTGGCCACAATGACGGCTGCAGAAGGTTGCAGGCCACCTCTGCGGCATTTGATGTGGATGAATTTTTCAGCCCCAAGGTCACTTCCAAACCCTGCCTCGGTTACCACATAATCGGCTAGCCGAAGGCCAGCCTCTGTTGCGACCAGCGAGCTACATCCGTGGGCAATGTTCCCAAATGGGCCTCCGTGAACCAGAGCCGGGTTTCCCTCCAAGGTTTGAACCAGGTTTGGCTTGAAGGCATCCCGAAGCAAAGCCGTCATGGCCCCGGCCGCACCCAGATCGCGTGCTCGAACGAGCCGATCCCCTCGAGCCCACGCAACCACAATGTTCCCAAGGCGTTCCTTTAGTTCGGCCAGCGACCGCGCTAAGCAGAGGATCGCCATCACTTCTGAAGCAGCTACGATGTCAAACGCATCGCGGCGAACAACGCTTCCTGTCTCTAGGCCGACGACAATCTGCCGGAGCGCACGGTCGTTTACGTCTACGACCCTACGCCATCCAATTTCCCAGGGGACGATCTCTAATTGGTTTCCATGATAGAGATGGTTGTCCAAAAGAGCGGCCAAAAGATTATGGGCCAGAGCGATCGCACCAAAATCCCCAGTGAAGTTTAGATTAATTTCCTCTCGCGGAATGACCTGAGCTTTTCCTCCACCGGTTGCCCCTCCTTTCACTCCAAAAACCGGACCTACTGAAGGCTCTCGTAGGGAAAGAATCGCGCGCTGGCCAAGTCGTTGCAAAGCGTCAACCAGACCTATGGCGGTTGTAGTTTTACCCTCGCCAAAGGGCGTGGGACTCATGGCCGTGACAAGAATGAGCTTGCCGCGAGGCCGACTCTCTAGTCTCCGCAAAAGTGGCAAGGAAAGCTTGGCCATGTAAGGCCCGTGAAGCTCGAGATCCTCAGGACGAAGGCCAAGTTTCTCCCGCGCTACCTCCGGAATCGGCCTCGGTCTACAAGCGCGGGCAATTTTCTCGTCTGTATCCATCCGCTTCCTTGTTATGACCCAAAAAACAATTGCCGACAGCGAAAATCGTTACGCAAGCTAACCTTTGCCTATGGCTTTCGTCGAGTCCCGGCTGCGGTTACCACCCAAAGGGGGAGCTTTGCCTCCGGCGCGACCTTGTCCCACGATCTGTTTTGGACACCCGCCGCCAAAAACCCTCCGGTGGATCCACTTTCCTCGCTGAAACGACTGTGCCCAGGCTAGCGAAGGGGACTTGGTTCATCGACTGGCTGGCTAGGCCAAAAGAAAAGATGCGTCGGGCATCGACAACCCGTCGCCCCAAAACGGGGAATACTAGGCAAAAGGACCTCGAGTTGACAAAGTTGCCTGGCCCAAAGGCACTCACCCAGCACTCCAGGAAAAACCCAAAAGCTCACTGGCTTGCCGACCCTCCGTAACCGGTCCACGTGCCAGTGGCACCTGGGAGTGTCTTTCAAGTGGCACGCGAGGCGTTTTCCCAGCCCACCCCGAGCACTCCCTAGGTAGACGTAAAGACCTGGCTCAAAATTCTGAAAACCGAGAGCGCCCACCCGGATCTTTGGAGCGCTAGCGAGAAAGATCCAGAATAGATACGTCCCCGGCTGTCGAAAAAGACCGGATTTCAGCAACGGCAGACACCAGACCTTTTTTAGCCATCCCACCGGACAATTGTATCCCTCCGCCCCCAAAAAAGAGACTTTCTGCAACGCGCCCCCCGTTTGGGCAAGGAATCTTTTTTCCAAAGACACAAGCCAGGTACTCCCTAAAAGAGGATCCCAAAAGAGTAAACAATCCGCGATTCAAGTCTCAAGCTTTCTTGTAGAGCATAGAGATGGTTGCCTCTGCCCAGCTCCCAACATTAGGCGTGCTTACAGCTGCCCTTGTCGAAGTGCACGTGGCATGGTCGAAGCGGATGGCCGGAGTGGGCGGGATCCTTCCTGATGTGTCCCCATGCCTTCTTTTCCCTGTAGGCCTTGCACAGCCTGAAAGATGGTGTTGGAGCACATCTGGGCACCCAACGGCGTTGCCTAGCGCAACGTGGGGTCGGTATCCTGGTGCAGGACTACCCTATTCCAGACGTAGTATCGCACGCACCGGGAACGAGCCGGTTGCAAGCACTGGCGTAGACCGAGCAGGGTAGAGTAAGCGGTCTTGCGTGCTCCGCCGTACTATCCTGTTGGATCGACGCCGTGGGCATCATGACTCATGGGCTTCGGGTGACATGCTGACAACCTTCGACAGAGCGGCAGACGATCGCGGCACTGAGATTGCCCGCTGTGCCGCCGTAGTATGACGGCAGCCACGCTGACCGCCTTACTGCCGCTTCTGTAGCTTGGGGATACGCTGGAACCGCCGCCTCGCCATGACGACCCTAACCACCTTACCGGCATCGGCCACACGGCGATGGTGACCAGAATGCCGACAAAAAGATGAATGTCATGCGGCTGGATCTGCGGGGAGATCGCCGCCTAGCCACGTTCAGCGCAGATCCCATCCAGTATCCCTCCCGTTTCCCTAGCCACCGCTACGGTCAAGACATCGCACCAAACCTTTGGACACCAGATTAGCTGGTAGGGCGTTGGATCGACGCCATTCCGGTTGGTGAGCATCTCGATCGCGCACCACATTCTCCACCCCATGGTCCGCTCCACACACGCCCCCAATTCCTCCCGCGATTTTAATCGCTACCTTCTTTGCGGAGAGTCTATGGAAGATCCTTAGTCTCGACATAGAACAGCGCTGTGGAGCACCCTTCCTAAAACCATGGAGAACAATTCCCCTCCCAGGGAAGATTGCCCGGGACACCGGCCCAACAGTGCTGCTCACGATTCGCATGCCCGGCTTTCACCGACAGAGCCCAGGTAGCGCCCATGTCCACGTTTTCTCGGACAAAGGCGCGGCAGCCAGCCGATTGCCCTTCGGCCGGGCATGCGCCCCATGCGCCACTTTGAGTCTCTTCCGGACACCTGCGATAGAAACGACCATAGATGTTTGGTTCGGTTGCTTCCGGCTAGGGCGAAGGTGAAATCACTTCTATCCGAGTGGCCACGACTCTCTCTGCCACGGATAGGCGTTCAGAGAGACCCCATTCTCTCCGAGGACAAGCGCAGAAGACCGCGACCTGGTAAGAACCGATGCCATGACGGCACGCGTGGTTGACCGCTCCGTTCACAGACGTGTGGACCGGGTCGACTTCGATCAGCTCGACTCCGGCGCGAAAAAAGCCTCGTTGAACAACCACGATC
>NZ_CAJNOB010000026.1 GCF_905250085.1 Candidatus Methylacidithermus pantelleriae | reverse complement strand
CAGGAGGGAAGGTTTAGTTAGACTGATGGCGTTCGAAGAGGGTTTGCTTTGGCTTTTCGTCATTTTTACCGGCATTGCCGTTGATGGCGGTCTCTACGACAAGTGGTTCACCCTTCGTGATTGGTTCAACCCTTCCTCGGAGTCCGGCCTGCCACTCAATACGGAGCCCGTCTGGGTGCCGACGCTGGGCGGAGATTCTGGGTGTAGATCCCGATAGGGCCACTTACCCTTCTGACGATCGCCAGTCTGGCGGTGGCTTGGCCATTGCAAGACGCTCCGCAGGGAGTGGTGGCTCGTAGAGCGGTGGTGACGCCCACAGAGGGAATTGGGACCTTCTCCTATTGTATCCTGAGGGGTTTTTTTCGACTCATGCGCACGGAAAGACTACCCTCTGCAGAGCTTAAAGCTATGGCATGGCAGTGGGTGAGTCTCACTCGCGTCCGTGCGGTACTCGCGTTGATCAGGTGGCTAGCATCCTTAGAAGGTTCTGTCCTTACCGAGTAGAACGGCTCGGCTAACGAGGCGGCTACCTAGTCCTCTTCCCAAGCACAGCGCAAGGGATCTTGTCCCTCCATGGCGTAGGGTCGATGGCATTCGTATCTGTCGCTTTTAGCGGTAGGTCTTTGGATCCACGCCGCCATGGAAGCTTGCGTGCCGAGTGCCAATGGCTCGGGGAGGCCACAGAAGCCACGCGCGTCATGGCCTTGTCCCAGGTGGGCTGGCCAGGCGGGACGTCCTCGTCTTGTGACGGCTGGGCTGCCTGATGGAAAGCGCTACCCTTCCAGCCCGGCTTCCCTCCGGGGGCCGATTGTTTGAGCCCGATGGCTCTCGCAGCACCCGAAGAAGGAGAGGAATTTCCCGGAAAAAACGGGATGCTTTTTTCAACGAGACCATGGGCTCACGTCGGCGGGACGAAACAATTAACTTGTTGGTCTGCAATAACTTGCTGTAAAGCATCGTGGAAGTTCCGCAACCTGAAAGGAAAAAAATCTCCTTGGCGCCTTGGGACCAGTCGCTATTGGCGATCCAATCTTTCGCCCTTCGCAGGCCTATTCCACTGCGTTTGCGGTCTCTTGTAAAAAGTTCAGAGTCTTGCGTATGGAAAATCGGTTGAAAGCGATTTTTCGTTCTCATTTTCATATTCGTTATTCCTAAAAGGTCGAGATTGACAAGCTCCTTGGGTGTGGTACGTCGCTTGACGAAACGTTGCCCAAGTACAAATCTCTTCTAAACACTAGAGTATTGCGAGGGATTGCCGGAATGGAGCCTTGGGTCGAGAAAAAAAAACATGTTGATCCCATAAAGGATAAGGAATGGGATTTTCTCTAGCAAAGGAAAAGTCGCAGGGTTCTCCTGTGCTTAAAACTCAGATCGGAATTCCGAGGTACAGAGCCAGTGTTACTGGTAGAGTGGGCGCTAGGTATGAGGCAGCCTAAGATTTCAAGACCATTATGCGCAGAGAAAGAATTTTTCTTATCTCTTTTTTAGTTTTTGCAATACAGCCTGTGAGTCTCATGACAGGAGAACCGCGAGTCGTCCGGGATCTTGTCGAGGAAGCATTGCGAAATAACCCGGAGTTGCGTTTCTTTGAGGCCCAGATAGAAGTCGCGAAAGGGAATCGCATTCAGGGCGGGCTTTGGCGAAATCCTGAGCTTTCTTCTCTTGGCGGGCCTATCACGGTCCTGGATGGCAAGGGCCGCGAAATCGGTTCGGGTTACTGGCAGCAACACCAGTTGTTGCAGCCATTTGAGTTCCCCGGGAAGGCAACGCTAAGAAAGGCGATTCTCGATCGAGATATGGATCTTGCTCAACTGGGACTGGAGCAGTTTCGTCTTTCCTTGGCAAACCGGGTTCGATTTTTGGCTTACCGGTTGGCCATTCTCCGCTCGAATAGCACGACAGCATCAGAGATTGTGCAACGGTCACGCATGCTCGTCTCTCTTTTGAAGAAGCGACGGCTGGCGGGTATTGTAGCCCTTTTGGACCTAAGAATAATTGAAGGGAATTTAGTCGACTTGGGTCGGACGATGCGGGAACTGGAACAGGAACGCCGTTCGGTAGCATCGGAGCTTCAGGGGCTTTTGGGCAGGTCATACGACGAGCCTGTTTTGGAGGCGGGTCTGCCGGTACCGAACTGGTTCCCCTCCTTGGGGCTTTCCGAGTTATTGCAAACGGCGTTCTTGAATAGTCTCCCGTTGCGGATGCGACAGATTGAGATCGGAAAGGCAGCCAAGCTTGTGGACTACCAAAAGCTAGGTGCGTTTCCCGATTTCTCGCTGGGACCTTTTCTTTATGAGGAAAACTCCCAGGTGAGTGCTCGCGGTGAGGCAAGAAGGTCGGGGGTTGAGGATTTTTTCTATCCGGGAGTGAGCGTAACTCTACCGCTGCCGATTTGGAACCGAAATACCGGCAACATTGTGGCCGCTCAAGCAGCTCAGAAGCAAGCGGAGGCGCTATATCGGACGTATCAAAAGCAATTACAGGCCGCGGTGCTTTCGCGGTATGCCGTATATGAGCGTGCTCGTAAAGAGTTAGCTTCCTATCCAGAAGGGCTTCTGGAAGAACTGCATCGTGCCGCGGATCTGGCTGACCGGCAATACCGGTTGGGGACGGTTCCTGTTCAGACGTTTCTAGAAATGCAGCGTCAGTACATGGCAGCGGCAATGGCGTTGCGGGCTGCTCGTTTGGATGCGGAAGCCGCTCTTTTGGACCTCCATACGTTGACGGGTGGCAAGTTGCCCTCGGGTTTCTAATGGGTGGTGGGCAGAGAGGCTCACCTCAACAAACAATGAGCGGATGTGGCTGTCGGGCACGAGGTTGGGCAAGGGGGACTGCCATGTTGCTCCTTTGGGCAGGGATCATAGGGCAAGTGAGCTTAGAGCCCACACAGGGGGAACCTTTAGGACTGAGGGAAGGTCCAGGGAGTTTGGGAGGGGCAGTCCATCTAACCGAGCTTGCTCAGTGGGATCCCCAGAAAGGGCTTCGAGTGCCTCTGGAGGTCGTTCGAACGTTTTCGTTGCAGTTTTGTCCCGTGCGCAAGGGTACTGTGACCCCGAAGGTTTCCTTTGAAGCTCAAATCTATCGGTTGGCTTCGGAAGAACCTCAAGTCGAACCAAAGTCTATGAAGGGCAGCGCTTGGGCGACGGCCTTTGTAGATCCAAAGGTAGCTAGCGAGTTGCCGAAGGACTTGGAGGTGCGAGCTGTGCCCAAAACCAAGAAGGAGGGTGTGTCTGAGAAGGTGTTTGTGGGTCGGCTCGTGAGGGTGGATGATACGGTGCTTCCTGCGATCGGTAAGGTGGAGACTCTTTTTGCATTGCGGGACCCTGGGGAGGTTCTCAGCGTCGGAGATTGGGTAGTGATTCAGGGGGAGGGGGCGGAGCGGTGGTCGGGTTTGGTCATTCCCAGAGGGGCTCTTTTGCGGACAACCCAGGGACCGTTTGTCTACGTACAGCGTGGCGACTACCTACAGCGAGTCGCAGTGACCCCTGTGTGCGAGGATCCCCAGGCAGTGGGGATTAAAGGGGAAGTTAAGGAAGGGGAAGCGGTGGTCTGTCATGGGGCGGAGAGCTTGTGGCTTCTGGAGCTTTCCTTAAAACAGTCGAACTCCAAGGGCCGTGAGTTTCCATCGAGGGTGGTATGATTCGGAAGACGATCGAAATCTGCATGGACCATCCAGGAGTGGTACTTGCAGGTGTGGGTCTTCTTTTACTCTTAGCGGCCAAAGCCCTGGTCGAGCTTCCCATTGATGCAGTCCCCGACATCACGCCTGTCCAGGTTCAGGTCAACGTCTACGCTCCTTCCTTAGCTCCCGAGGAGGTGGAACAGCTCGTCACGATGCCCTTGGAACAGCAGCTTAGTGGTGTGCCGAATGTGGAGAGTATGAGGTCATTATCGCGATTTGGATTATCGCAGGTGACGCTAGTCTTTCGCGAAGGCACTGATGTGTATCGGAGCCGGCAGCTCGTATCGGAAAGATTAGTGGGGATTGGGCAGCAGCTGCCGGAAGGAACAGAGTTGACCTTAGGGCCGCTGAGTGGCGGGCTAGGGGAGATTTTTTACTATGTGCTGCGGAAAGGAGGAGGAGGTGGGGAGCAGCGGGTGGATGGACTTATGCAGCTTCGGTTGCTCCAGGAGTTTATGGTTCGGCCGTTTTTGCGTGAGACGCCCGGAATTGCGGATGTCAATACCAGTGGAGGATATGAGAAGCAGGTGCTGGTCATGCCGGACCCCGGGAAATTGTTGGGGGCGGGGATAAGCGTGCGGGAGCTAGTAGACGTGGTGGGCAAAAATGTGGCCAATGCGGGGGGCGGGGTCGTTAGGCGAGGAGGAGAGGGGTTATATGTGAGGTCCGTAGGCCGTGTGCTGCGGACGAGCGAGCTCGAACAAATCCGCTGGTTGCCCGTAAAGTGGGCAGGAAAAAAGGATCGACCGATCGTGGTGGGCGATGTTGCGGGGGTCGGAATAGGGTGGAAGGAGCGGCTGGGAGCGGCAACGGAAAACGGGACAGAAGCCGTCTTGGGAACGGCTTTGATGCTCCTTGGGGAGAATAGTCGTGAGGTGGCCCAGCGGGTGAAGCAAAAGGTTACCGAGATTCAACAGAGACTGCCTCCCGGGGTGGAGATTCGTGGGGTTTATGATCGGTCAGAAGTGGTTGATCGTACCATTGCTACCGTGGAGCGGAATCTGGCGGAGGGAGCGCTACTTGTGTCCGCTGTGCTTGTACTGCTCTTAGGGCATGGAACCGGAGCAGTTTTGGTAGTGACTGTCTTGGTGCTTGCTTTTCTCTTTGCTTTGGTAGGGATGAGGTATTTGGGGATCTCGGGCAATTTGATGAGCTTGGGAGCAATCGATTTTGGGCTCTTGGTCGACGGAGCCGTGGTTTTGGTCGAGAACTCGGTTCGGAGGCTTGCAGAGGTTCAGCAAACACAGCAGGTGCCGTTGAGTCATGCCGAACGACGAAGAATGATTCTCGAAGCTACGAGCGAAGTTGCACCCTCGATCTTTTTCGGGATCCTCATCATCACCGTGGTTTACTTTCCCGTTCTTGCTCTCGGAGGGATTGAAGGAAAAATGTTTCGGCCCATGGCCTTTACCGTTATTTTGGCTTTGTCCGGTGCTATCATTCTGACCGCAACCTATGTTCCGGTGGGAGCACTTCTGTTTTTGCGGCGAGGCAAAGCCGATTCGGATACTTGGCCTATACGGATCCTGCGGAGAGCCTATGAGCCGGTTCTCGGCTTTGCCCTTCACAAGGGAATCTGGGTAGTCGCTGGTGCGCTTCTTCTGGGTGCCGGAGCCCTCTGGCTATTGCCACGATTAGGCGCGGAGTTTGTGCCTCGATTGGATGAAGGCTCTTTTGTTCTTATGGTGTACAAGACAAAGACAATCAGCCTGGATGAATCCCTTGAGTTAGAACAGAAGGCTGAGCGGGTGCTCCTCGCTCACGTACCGGAGGTAGATCATGTTTTTTCAAGAATTGGAACTTCGGATATTGCTACGGATCCCATGCTGCCCAATGAAAGTGACCTCTATATCATGCTAAAACCAAGGAGCTCTTGGCGCAGAGAGAATGGTAATATCATTACGAAAGATCGGCTGTCCGAAATTGTTAAAGAGGAAATTCAACAAAGGGTTCCTGGACTAACTTTTCTTGTTGGCCAACCGATTGAGGATCGATTCAACGAGATTCTGCAAGGGCTGCGAGCAGATGTGGTGGTTAAGATTTTTGGCGAGGATTATGATGTTTTGCAGGCGCTGGGAGAAAAGGTTGCAAAACTGCTAAAGAGGGTTCCCGGTATTCGGGATGCAGAGATCAGTATGATGGGACGGAATCCGGTGTTGGAGTTCGTGCCCAATCGCAAAGCTATGATGGAATATGGGGTGCAGCTAGGGGATCTTAACGAAGCGATCTCGGTGGGCTTGGGCGGAAGGCAGGTAGGAACGCTTCTGGAGGGTTTTTTTCGGGTGCCGATGGTTGTCCGTCTTTCGGAAAGGGATCGTGAGGATGTGGAGAAAGTGCTAGATCTTCCCATTCGGACACCCCAGGGGGGGCTGATCCCCCTGCGCGAACTCGGTTCGTTTCGAGTCGTTCAGCGGGTGCGATCGATTTGGCGGGAGCGATTGAGGCGGGTGTTTCCTGTCCTAGTGAATCTTTCGACACGGGATGTAGGAGGGGTAGTACGGGAGGCTCAGAAGGTTCTGGAACGCGACATCCGGTTGCCTGCGGGGTACGTGATCGAGTTTGGGGGAGAGTTTCGTTATTTGCAGGAGACCCAAGCCAGGCTGCGGGTTTTGGTTCCGGTGACGTTGCTAGTGGTTTTTCTTTTGACCGTTCTGGCCTTGGGTTCTGTTCGCCAAGCATTAATGGTATTTATGGGTGTTCCGTTCGGGGCGATTGGCGGGGTCTTTTCGCTGGCGGCCGCCGGAGTTCCTTTTAGCGTGTCGGCGGCGGTCGGGTTTATTGCTGTTTCGGGGGTTGCTGTTTTGGCTGGCCTCGTTTTGATCTCCTTTTTCAATGAGCTGCGCAAAGAAGGGTTGCCATTATCTCAAGCCATTTGGCTAGGATGTCGTTTGAGGCTTCGGCCTATTGTGATGACGGCGACGGTAGCAAGCTTGGGGTTTCTTCCGATGGCTCTGGCCAGCGGAATGGGTTCGGAGGTCCAGAAACCCTTAGCGACGGTGGTGATTGGAGGGATTGTTAGTTCAACAGCTCTTAGCCTTTTGCTGCTGCCGGTGTTTTATCAATGGGTCGAAAGCCTTTCTGAGCGTTGGCTCACCAAAAAAGGTGTGCAACCGAGTAGACCTCAAGAGGGTCCTGGAAAAAGAATGAAGGACGCTTCCGTTGTGGCAGCCACGGACGCTAGGGACAATCCATCAGTCGGGAGGAGGTAGAGGGGGTAGAGAGGTTTTGGCTGGGCCTCTTTTGTGTTACCAAGGGATGTTTTTGGGACAAAGATCTTTGTTCTTTTGGGACGCTTGGACCCCTATCCCCATGCCGGGTGAAATTTTACGGCGCGTGTCTGTTCGCCCTATGCAGGGGAGTTAATTCCTTTTCCGCAGCAAAGGCGCTAAGTAATGGTGGTTCGAGTTTCTGCGCCGGTGGATGCCTCTAGGCCGCGAGGAGGGCAGAGGCTGGGGTAGTGCGATTTCCCGAGCAAAGAGGACCCGAGAATGACGACCGGGAATCATGCGGCAAGCCAGGCTTTTTCTGGTTCCAGGATGCATTCTCGCGAGCCGGGGGTAACCCAATGGGCTTAAGCAAACTGGACCACGGAATGCTACCGCAATTCTAGCTCCTGGGTATTAACATCCATCTCCAAATATAGGTGTGAGCTAGGCATGACGCCCGGCGTTAGCTTGCCCGCCAGGAAAGGGGCGTGCGTTGATTCGGAGCAAGTGTGAGAAAGTCTCGGTGGGGATATCCGGTAGCTTGCCCGAGGAGACGGGTTTTTTTCCCTTCCTCGGTGGGCGGACCCGGGCTTCTTTTTGTATTGTGTCTGTTCCGCGCTGATCAGAGAAACCAAACCTTGCTTGGGGTTGGTACGACGGCTTTAGACCTTTTGTCCAGAAGGCCTATGCAGGTTTAATCCTGGGGTGGTCGAGCATCTTAGTCGAGGGAGAGACGGCTCGACCGGGATACGCGGACGAGAGACCCGTCCATGGCAAAGATATTGGAGGGTTCGGGAAGCCGAAGGGCTCCAAGGTCCCGGCCGAAAACGGGGCTCCCATCTTGTCGAAGCGTAGCAGTTCTGGCCGGCCACATCCTCCAAGGTTGGTGCTCTACTCGGAACGTACGGGTCTCTCCTTTTGGGCCCTGCGTAAAGGCATAGAATCGCCGGCTAAGAAATTCTTCTAGGGATCCCGCGGGAGGAATCACCGGATCGAGGTCCAATTCTGCGTCCATGCTCCCGCCCTTTCCTTGAAATCTCCATCGATAGGCCAACCGCCACACCTTCCGATGGGGATATTTTTCCACAAGATGCGACAAGTGAGCCCAAGCGTAATGTTCTCGGTACAAAAGGTTACCCAGGAAAACCGCCCACCAAACCGGGGCCAGTTCCCGAATGAAAACGACAGCTCGAACCCATCGTCCTTCTATTCTTCCTTTTGCGTAGAAACGTACGTTGAGCTCATCGAACGCGGGAAGGAGAGGTGTCGGAAGAAAGCCTGCAACCCGCACCAGCCGGAAATGGAACCCCACGAGGCTAAGATAGGCGCGACCCTCGAAAAGATCCAGTTCCACACCCTGGGGAAGATAGGGTTCCAGCGATTGAGGAGGCACTTCGAAGTTGAAAAGGAGAAGATTTTCCCAACGCGCTAAAAGGAATGGGGTAGAAAGTTCCGTCATCGGCACAAACGCTAGCTTGCATTGAAGGTCAGCCGTTCCGCAGCATCCACGGTGTTGGCTAAAAGCATTGCAATCGTCATGGGTCCCACCCCTCCGGGATTCGGCGTTAACTTCCCTGCGACCTGGGACACGCTTTCCACATCGACATCTCCTATCAGCCGATATCCCCTCGGGTTCGTGGGATCTATGACCCGGCTGACTCCCACATCGACAACGACTGCACCCGGCTTGATCATATCGCCACGTAAAAAAGCTGGCTTTCCGAGGGCGCAGACAACAATGTCGGCTCGTCGTGTGTGTTCAGGGATATCCCGGCTTGAGGAATGCACCACTGTGACCGTTGCGTTGGCTTTAGGCCCTTTCTGCATGAGAAGCGCTGCGAGGGGTTTGCCCACAATATTTCCCCGTCCCAGGATTACGACGTCGGCGCCGCAAGTGTCGACCTGATAGAAGCTTAAAAGCTCTATGATCCCTGCTGGTGTGCAGGGCCGGAAACCACTTGGATCACCTAAAAGGAGCTTTCCCATGTTAATCGGGTGAAATCCATCCACGTCTTTTTCTGGGGGAAGTGCTCGTACAATCTGGATCGCGTCCATGTCCGAAGGGAGAGGAGCCTGAATCAAGATACCGTGCACCATGGGATCTTTACCGAGCACTTTGAGCAAGGAAAGGAGCTCCTCTTGGGGGGCGGTATCCGACAGAACAACTGTGTCCGAGCCAATTCCAAGTTCTTCGGCTTTGCGTTCTTTCATCCTGACGTAGACGATCGATGCCGGATCTTCGCCAACCCGAATAAACACAATTTTTGGAACGATTCCCCTTTCCCGGAGGCGTTTGACACGTTCCGCCGTCTTCCGGTGAATCGCATCAGCTGCAGGTCGACCCTCTAAAAGAAGAGCTTGGCTCAAAACAATTGACCAAAGTGAAAAAAGACGAAGTCTTTGGCAAGCCCGATGAAGTCATGCCCGGCCGGTCCCGTTGTTTCCGGAACGGTTGGCTTCTGTCAGGATTTGGTGGACGGGTCTTTTTTTGCGAACCCGACGCTGGTGGGTAACCAGCTTCTTGACAAAAAGAAAAGCGGTCGGCTGTAGAACCATTCCCTTGCCGATCGCCTGTGCGAAGGCCCTATCCTTGCCGCGGAGAGCACTTCTGGGTTGTAGGGACCCTGGGTTGCGTCAACCCAACGGAAACCCAAAAGCTCTGTGTTCTTGATCAAAGAGAATTTCTTGGCCTTGGGACTCCTTGCAAAACTTTATTGAGACAGAGAACCGCTTCTTAGAAGCGCGTCCGAGGCATCCGAAGGCCAAACTTGCAAAGACGCGTTTTTACTCCAGTTCAAAGTCGAGCCAGCCGCCGTCTCAGTTGCGTAATGCTTTCGGCTCTAGGGAGAGTCATGTCGTTCCTTCCTTGTGCTATTGATGGTGCTTGAGTTTCGGGCCTTCCACTCGTTTACCGACGGGCGTGCTCTAGAGGCCAAGCGGAACGGCTTTGATGCAGATACCGTGGCCCCCTTGATGAGGACGTGAAGTGGTAACGAGTTTTGGGGAAAAAATTCCCGAGACCCGAAACGGCTAATTATTTCCCGCGTTTGAGTTTTCCTTGGACATGGTGTTCTGGATACGGTCCCTGGCCATGACAAGTTCGGGTTCCAAGCCTTCCCGAAAGCTTGGGTAGCGGAGCTCCCATCCGAGGGCCTTGAGTTTTGCATTGGAGACCCGCTTATGCGTTCTTCCTCGTTTGCTTGGCCGGTTGTCGGGTCGAAAAATCGGCTGGGGAATTCCTAGTTGCTCGCAGAGCCAGTGGTAATACTCCCGAAGCCGGACCGGTTGATCATCCACCACGTTATAGATACTCGGGTCTAGCTTAAGTGCTAAAAGAGCGGCGCTGACAACGTCCTCTCGATGGACCTGGTTCACGTAGCGCTGGGGATCTCCAGGAATCTCTGCAGGCGACTCAAGGAGCCTTGTTAAAAGGACGGTCCGACCTGGACCGTAGATACCAGCAACTCTCAATACGACTCCATTTCCTGCAAGGACCATTTTTTCTGCTTCCTCAAGGATCTGGCCTGTCTCAGTCTGGGGACAGACGGGGGACTCTTCCGTGACCCAACTCCCGTCGGTTTGTCCGTATACGGAGGTTGATGAAAAAAGGATCAGGCGAGAACTCGGAAGGACTTCCTGTGCCCACCGGGTGGCCAGCAAAAAAATCCTCCGGTAAGCCTCTGGTCCGCCCCGCTGGCTGGAAGCGCAGTGGAAAACCGCATCGTAAGCCCCGTTGAGCTTCAACCAAAAAGAACCCTCAGCGGCATCGCCGTGCACCACCGAAAATCCATGGCCTTCCAGAACCCGCCGGCTTGTTTCAGAAAAAACACCGACGGTAACCTCATAACCAAGGGATGTGAGCCGCGCGGCGAGCTCTTTTCCCACATACCCTCCTCCCAGAACGAAAATCCTTTCTTTCCTTCTGGGATCCATACGGTTGGTGCCTAAAGATAACGGCTCCTAGAACCCTAGACAACCGTTCCCCTGCCAGGGAAGATGGTCCGGGACGCCGGCCGGACAGTGCTGCCGACGATTTGCGTGCCGGGATTCCCCTGGCAAAGCCCAGATAGCGCGCAGTCCTGCGTTTTCGGGGATAGAAGCGCGGCAGGCAGCCGATTGGCTTCCGACCGGGCATGTGTTGCAAGCGCCGCTTTGAGTCTCCTCCAACCCCGGACCGTAGAAAACGACCATACCTGCTTCGTCCCATTGCTTGGGGGTAGGGCGACGGTGACACAAGCGCCATTCCGAGTAGGCACGAGTGGTTCTCGCACGGATCGGCCTTCGAAGGCACCCAGTCCTCTCGGGGCGAAGGCACGAGGACCCGCGCTAGGTAGAACTTGTGCCATGATGAGGCACATGGTCGACTGCGCGGATGAGAGACGTGTAGACCGGGTCGACTTCGATCATTTCGACTTCGGCGCCAAAAAAGCGGGCTTTGAGCATCGCGATCCCCCTAGCAAAGGCAAAGGAAGAGAGCGAGCGAGCCCCAACGGGATCGTTCCACTCCAGCTCGATTGTTCGCTTGCGAAGATCCAACCGTTCGATCACAAGCCCCTTGCGCGGTTTGTGCGTAAGGCCCGGCCGATCTTTTTGCACCCACGAGCAAAAATGGCTGTGGCCTCTTCCTTGTTCTTGCCATGGAGATTCGATCGGATCCCGCCGATTTTCACAAGATTGCCGGAGGGGTCCGTTTTGGCCAAAGCAAGATGATCCTCGTTTGTATCGATGCCGACCGCTCCGGCAAGGCAGCGTGTCACCAGGCAAAAGGGGTCCATGCTTTGACGCTCGCCAACACCGCTATCGCCTCCGGTCGCGCCCCAAGCGGCAGCTTACCCCGGATTCCTCCCGCTTCCGGAGGAGTTTTCCCCTCTTGGTTGGACGGGTAATGATCCAGCTCGCGGAGAGGCCCTGTAGGATCGCCTCTTGGCCGTAGACGAAGCACACGCCGTTAAGAACGAGGTATTGGCTAGGGCTTCCGAATCCGTCCGGCAGCCGCAACCGCAAGCACGATAGGCTCCCGTCCGGGGCGACCACGGCTTGGCACGACTGCTTGCCAGCGGTTCGTCTCTCGACCGCAGCACATAGAACTGGCCGCTGGGCTCCACCTGCCGATCCCTCTTCCAGTCCCGGTGGTTGGCGTATCGGTTTTCTTACAAGGAGAACTCTTTACGGGAAGAGGGGGCGCCGACCGAAAGACAGACGCACCCGTCCGGAGTCCTCATCGGCCAGGAGCACCTCAAACTTGGTCCGCAGGAGGGCTAGCCGCCGCTTTTTTTGATGCAAAACGCCTGATCCCGGCTTCTTCTCGTCGAGCTCGGAATCACCGTTTCCGGTCTGCGGATCTCTCCTTAGTTTCCTCAACGAGCTTGGGCCGCTTTTCGCGCATCGAAGCGATCTTTCCTTCGAGCTCGGGACCCGGATCACATGGAACTGTTAGGTGGTGAAGCCAAACCGCGGCCGGAAGGACTGATTGCCCTCGTTTGACCGAAACGCCAGCCTGCATCTGGCAGAGAAAACGCCCTTCCACCTGCCTGTAGAGCGCCGCATAGCTGTTAAGACGCGAAACCTGTTCCGGTGTCAGCGTCAAACGTCTCTCATATGGGAAAATTGGGAGCATACTCAGGAATGCCTTCGAGTGCCTTCCGGGCACGCTTTTGCGCGGATTTCTTCTCGTAAAGCCTGGCACACAATGAAACGATCTCCTCACGGGGATCGCGCACGATACCGTCGCGCATCCCATGCGGATCCACCACGAGGATCGATCGACTCTAGCTAGCCAATCCCGCTTCCCGGTGCTCGAAACCGAAACGGGATCAGATGGAGGCGGTGCTCGACCAGGACAGCGCCGACCTTCGGATGAGAGACCTGCTCAACGCGCTCTCTGCGATCGCCGCTCACTCGGAGCTAACCACCTTGACGGCCTCGACGATCCGCAGCTGTTTGCTTGAGACGAACCCCGGAGAACCTAAACCAACTTGCTGTCTCAAGCCGCTTTTTTTCGTCGGCGCTTGCACACCCGCGCGTAGAAGGCCACCCCACCGGGTTGCGAAGAGTCCGCATGAACAATGAGCTTCCCAGTTAGCAACGATTCTCCGGGAACGGGCAAACGCCCCTCCACATCCACTCCTGCACCAAACGCCCTGCCGCTTGGCCCACGTACTCAGATCGAGAGAGATATACTGCCATGAGCAAGCTTGTACGTCCATATTGCTTAGCCCTTGGCAAGCCTCTTTCTCGTTGACTTCCTGGACGAACTCCTTGCCGGATTGTTTTTTTCTAAAGCCTCCCACACACTGGAGCGATTCCCTGACGGGCGAGCCTACCCTGTTGTCAGGTCCGTTGGGCGAATCGATGTTTATTCCGTGCAAAAGGCGTCCGGCCCAACCAACTCAAGGTCCGAGCCCAACTGCCCCCATCGGTTTCAGTATTTGACTCGCAGGATAGCAATGTTGGAAGCCCGCGGAGGGTTTAGCCCTTGCGTTGCTATTGGCCGCTTTGCCCCAAAAGAAAGCCCTTGACGCTTTTACCCAGTGGCACCCCGTTGCGTGAACGCGGTTTGAGTCCAACGAGCGAGGTTTATGAGCCGGACCCCCCTTTGGATTAGCCAGGGAGAAATGCGTGCATCCAGAGCCGCTCATAAGAGCGCTGCTACCTCCAATTGGACGATCCTTGTTTTCGGTCGGCTATCGTTTTACGCCGAGACGGGCAAATGCCCCCTTTCTCCATGTACCGGGCGATCTTCTTGCAATGCTATTTTCCTTCCCCTAGGGACTTCGCCATGGGGATAGATGACCATACGGGTTACTCCGTGACGAGTTATCATTGACCCTCGAGCGGTGCCTGCTCCTTTCGGAGCCAAAGAAGAAGTCATCCGGACTCTTTCAAAAGCCATTGAACTGTGGGCGCTTCGCAGCAATTGCTGCCAAAGCAAACGTGCGAACTGGCTCGTTAGGGGACAATCAACTCGATTGGTTGGGATAGCGAGGTGCTCAGTTCACGAAGAGGCTGAGTATTGCGCGATCCAAGCGCGTTTTAAGCAAAACCATTTGGGAAAGACGAGGCGATTTCGGGCAGAGTGGAAGCGATTAGCCGCGAGGGGTTCGAAGGGAACCTGCTGAAGCCTAAACAAATAAAGTTTGCTATGGCAAAAAGTGTTGTGTGAATACAATTCTTCTCTACCCTTTTGCGTGTGAAGCCCAGCCAGCTGCCCATTTCCTCACCGGATCCAGGGCTTATGGAGGCGTTTTTTGTGTTTCTTTGGTTGGTTTTGCTCCTTGACGGTCCGGGGCGAGCCGAGGAAAAAGCGCCATCGGATCGATCCAACAAGGAAAAGTATGGGCTTTTCTTTCCGGTACCTGAGCCTCTCCTGAGGAAGTTCCGAACCGATCGACCTCACATCGCTGATGCGCCTCACACGGTTGATGCGGGGCACATCCAACCGGAAATCGGCTTGTTTGACGGAGACTGGGAAAGACTTCTTTCATCCGATGGGGATCAGGCGTTCCGCCTTGGCACAACGAATGTCAGGTTGGGTCTTACCAACGATGCGGAGATCCAAGTTTCCACTACTCCTGGGGCAATTCTACAGAGTGACGGGGATGGGGAGGGTCTTGTTG
>NZ_CAJNOB010000025.1 GCF_905250085.1 Candidatus Methylacidithermus pantelleriae | reverse complement strand
CAATCTCTCCATCTTCGGCTTGGCGCCCCAGAGGGCACCAGCCTCCGTGGGGAATATGGGTTGCGATAGCCCAGTCCAGTGCTGCGCGATCCGCACCGGTCTGGCCGCCGGAAACAATCTTTTCTATCACTTGAGGACTTCCATGGGACTAAGGGCCTTGCCTTAAGTAAACATTATTCTGGGATGCGAGTCGTTCTGGCCAGCAAGAAGGCTTGTCAAAATTTCTCAAAAAGGACCACTCTATCAAAAACGGAGCGCTAGCCCGAACCTTGTTCCGAAGGAAACTCTTATGCCTGGTCTACCGAAAATTCCGGAAAGCTTGACCCGTGTCCGAGTGCATTACTTTGACACGGATGCCGCCGGCGTCGTTCATAACCTTGCCTATCTGCGTTTTGTGGAAATCGCGCGGTGTGACCTGGCTGAATGCCTTGGATGGACGCTTAGGGAAATGGGAAGCGGGAGAGTCGTGCCTGTCGTTGTATGGACGGAGATCCGGTACGAAAAACCTGCCCGGCTGGGAGACGACCTCCTCATTCGTGCTCGTCTCGTCAGCTTGGAAAGAGCTTCCTTCGGGATCCAGTTGGAAATTGTTTCGGTAGAAACGGGACAGCGTCTTGCTTGGTGCCGCCAGCGACTGGCTTGTGTAGACCTTCTGCAAGGGAAGCCGGCGCGGACGCCCCAAGCTTGGCGAGAGGCTTATCCTGAGCTGCTGGGGCGACCTTTTCGCACAGGAAAGGACTCCTAAGAGCTTTTGCCCCAAAAAGGGATGGTCGATTCGTGCCGTTGCTAAAACTATAGACAACCGTTCCCCGAACCAAGGAAAATCGTCCAGGACCGCAGCCGAACAGCGCTACGGACGATTCGCGTGCCGAGGTTTCACCGGCAAAGCCCTGGTAGCGGCCAGTCCCGCGTTTTCGGGGACAGAGGCGCGGGGGGCGTCGATCGCGCCTCGACCGGGTATCCGCTGCATGTGCCGCTTCGGGTCTGTTCGGAGGCCCCGCCCAGAACGAGCATACATGCTTCGTCCGATGGCTTGCGGGTAGGGCCGAGGTGACATGACCACCGCTGCGGGTGGGCACTACCGCCTCTCGCACGAATGGGTGTGCGCAAAGAACCCATCTTCTCCGGGCGAGGGGACGATGCGGCGCCGTGGCAAAAAACCTGTGCCATGACGACGCGCGTAGTTGACCGCACCCATCACAGACGCGAGGGCCAGGTCGAATTGAATCACCTCGACTGCCGTGCGAAAAAAAAGCCGGCTTTGAGCAATTGCGATTGCCTTGGCGTAGGGGAAGGAAGAGAGCGAGCGAGTGCGAACGGGAGCCAGTGACTCAAGCTCAAGCCTTCTTCCTGCCAAGATCCCATCGTTTCGGTCACCAACACCTTACCCGATTCGGTGCAACGCCCGGGCGGATGTCCTTGCACGCACGAGCAAAAATCGCTTTGGCCTCGTGCTTGCGCTTGCCATGGAGATTCAGTCCGATCTCGCGGATGGTCGCGAGATTGCCAAAGCAGTGCGTTTCGCCCAAGGCGGGATGATCCTCGTTGATCTCGATGCCGACCCCTCCACTAAGGCGGCGTGTCACCAAAGAAAAGGGGTCCGTGTTTCGAAGCTCGCAAACGGGCGCCACGCCCTTCGGTCCCGCACGAAGAAGTAGCTCAAGCGCAAAATCCCTCTCGCTTCCGGACAAGTTTCCGACTTTTGATGGCGCGGTCACCATCGGGCCTGGCGGCGAGCGCCTGGAGTATCCTCTCCAGGCCGTAGGCGAAAGCGCACGCCCTCAAGAACCACATATCGGCGCGGGCTCCCCCATCCGTCCGGCAGCCGCAACCGCGAGCCGATAGGCTCCCGTCCGGGGATAGCATGGCTTGGCAGGATTCGTCGCCGGCGGCCTCGTCTTCGACCCGACCACACAGAACGGGCTACTACGCTCCGTCCGCCGATCCTCCTTGCGGTTCGCACGGTTGGCGTATCGGTGTTCTTCCAAGGAAAAACTCTTTGCGGGAAGAGGCGGCGGGAGCCGAAATAGAGGCCCACCCGCTCGGGACTTCTCTTCGGCCAGGAGTGCGTCAAGCCTGGTCCCTCCACAGTATGGCCAGCTGTCGCTTTTTCTCGTGCAAAACGTTCGATCCCGGCTTTTTTCCTCGATGCTTGCGGATCACCTTCTGTGCTCTCCGGATCCCCTCCTTTACTTCCTCAATGAGCTCCGGCCGCCTTTCCCCGATCAAAGCGATTTTTCCTTTGAGCTCGGGACCCGGAAGGCATGGAACTCTCGGGTGGTCAAGCCAAACCGCGGCAGAAAGGACCGCGTAAGCTTCTTGAGGGAAACGCTAGCCCGCATCTGGCAGAAAAACTCTGCTCCCGCTCGCGGGTAGAGCGCCCACAGGTGGCAGGCAACGCCCCCTGCTCGGGCGTCATCCCCAATTGCGTCTGGTAAGGAAAAAGAGGGAGCTTGCTCATGCGACCCCGGCGAGCGCCTTCTTGGCACAGTTCCGCGCGGATCTCTTGCCGTAACGCCTGGCACACAAGGAAACGATCTGGTCATCCCGCTCGGGCGCGATATGGTCGGCCATTTCACTCGGGTCCACCAGCACCACCACCACCACCATGATCGATCGACTCAGCGCGCCCAATGCTCCTTCCCGGCACTCGAAACCGAAGCGCATCAGCCGCTCGCGCTCCTCGACCAGGATGACGCAGACCTTCGGATCATAGACCTGCCCAATGAGCCCTCTCCATGGCCGTTCATTCCAGAGGCCACCTCCTTGACGGCCTTGACGATCCGCAACGGTTTGCTTGAAGGCAAACTCCGAGAACCCAAGCCAATGGTCTCTCCAAATCCGCTTTTGGATCGGCGCTCGGACGCCCGCGCGTAGAAGGCCACGCCATCGGGTGGTGCCGCCTCCGCATGCATGATTACCGTTCCGATCGGCAACTACTCTGCCGGAAGAGGCAAACGCCCCTCCTTCCGCATCCGCCAAGCGGTCTTGTAGCCAACATCCTCTCGGTTGGCCCACGCACTCAACTTCATGCGGATATACGCCATGAGGAGCCTTCTGTGTCCCTATCTTTTTCGCTTTTGGCTACCGTCTTTTTTGCTGTCTCCGTTTCTCTCAACTACCTTGTGGTTGCCAGAACGCAAACCGGCCGTAGGTCTCGGGAGCCCCTTGCCAATGGACCCCGTAAGGCCGATTCCATCGTCCCCTGCTTCCCGTTGGATCCTTTTCGTAGAAGACGAGCGAGGTGTCCGTTGGCTCTTGCGGCTGATCCTAGAAAAGGAGGCATACCATTGCGAGGAGGCAACGAATGCGCAAGAGGGGCTTCTTCAAACAGCACAGTTTCGTCCTGATCTTGTCCTTCTTGATCTTGGTTTGCCGGATCTCGATGGAATGCAACTGGTCAAACCGATTCGCGAATGGAGCCGGCTACCCATGATGATCGTGACGGTTGCGGGGCCGAGAAGAAGAAACGATTCAACCATTGGACCTTGGTGCCGATGACTATATAACGAAACCGTTTAGCGTCGGGGAACTCATAGCACGTATCCGAGCAACCCTTCGAAGAGTGACAGAACGGGAGCAAAGCCCTCTTTTGTCCTCCGGCGGCCTTATGGTCGATTTTGTCAACCGGGACGTACAGGTCCGTGGCCAAAGGATTCATCTTACCAGCACCGAATACGCCCAGTTGGCCCTCCTGGCTCGCTATCCGGGTCGTGTTCTTACTCACTCCTATCTGTTGCGCAACGTTTGGGGTCCTGCCTACGAAAAGGAAGTTCGCTACCTTAGAGTCTACATGGCCCGCCTTCGGGATAAGATCGAAGAGGATGCTGCTTGCCCCAAGCTTTCTTTTGACCGAGCCCGGCGTAGGATACCGGTTGCGGGCCGAATAAACGTTGCTATCCAGCGAGCAAGCGATTCCGTGTTGGCCGCGTGCCTCTCGGAAGATTGCGGGTTGAAAGCTCGTGATTGGGCGATCGCAGTAACAGTGGGCGGCGTAAGCACGGGGCTGGTGCAAACGAGCTATGAGGACAGGAAACAAATGGAACCATGGCACAGGGAAGGGGGGTAGTTTTGCTCATTCAGGTCGGAGGGTTTCCGAATCCCATCGAGGTTACGAATCTCGTTGGGCGGATAGGCACTGCGAAAGGTCGAGGGTGGGTCAAGGTCACAAGCAGGGGGACTAGAGGAAAGAACTTCCCTGTCCACAAGCGTTGCCGCCTGGATGCCGGGCTTTTTGCCAAACGGTGGAACTGGTTTTGGGTGTGGATCGAGTGTCTCATGGGTTTTGCAAGGTGTCCGGCTCCGGGGACATATCCACGTGGGGTTCTGCTAGCTTGCTTGTTTTATGGATAACGTCAAACGCCTTGCGGAAATGTAGCCCTAACCCCTGTGCCCACGTTTTGGATGCGCGCATGATAAAAGTAGCCTTTTCCTCAAGCGACGGTGGCCGGGGTCTCTTTGTGCTCCTTTTTTGGGTTGCTCCAGGCTGGATAACTCTTTGGTCTGGTTACCCTTATCGACTCTTTCTCGGTGGGCGTCTCTTATCACCAATCGCTTACAAAATCGCTGGCGTTTCTGGCCTTAGGCACGAAAGGCTAGGAAGAAAAAAGAGGGATGACGCGGAGCAAAGCCAAGAATGGGGAATTGGGGCCCGTTGGGGGTGACAAAAGATACTTTTTCCAAAAAACTAAGATTCGATAACAAAATACAACCTATTTTCCATTGACTCCTTTTGTGGGGAACGGTTATGTTCCAAAAACGCCACTATGGCAGTCCAAGGAAACGCGCACAATGGAGTGGATCCAGAGGTGGTGCGGTCGGTCGTTGCGCCGCTCAAGCATCTTCCCGGCGCTCTTCTACCGGTTTTAAGGGCTATTCAAGATCGCTTTGGCTACATTCCCAAGGAAGCTATCGGTCTTGTCGCTCAGGAATTAAACCTTTCGCGTGCCGAAGTGTACGGCGTGGTGACCTTTTATCACGATTTTCGTCGCCATCCTCCTGGCCGACACATTCTAAAAATTTGTCAAGCGGAGGCTTGCCAGGCTTTGGGGTGCGTGGAGCTAACGGATTATGCTAAGAGGCTTTTGGCGGTGGATTTCCATGAGACGACCCTAGATGGGTCGCTCACTCTAGAACCGGTCTATTGCCTGGGGAATTGCGCGTGCCCCCCTTCGGTGATGCTCGACGGCCGGGTGTATGGCCGGATGACCAAGGAGAGGCTGAAACATATGGTGGAGCGGTGTCAGAGTTCAACATGAAGAGAGTCTTTGTTCCTCGGGATACGACGGCTGTGGCTATGGGGGCGGATGAAGTGGCTGCTACCTTGGTTCGGGAGGCGGAGCGTCGGGGGGAAGAGATTTGCGTGGTTCGCAATGGCTCCTGGGGTCTTCTTTGGCTAGAACCTCTGGTTGAGGTAGAGGTCGGTGAAAAACGAATAGCCTATGGCCCGGTCGCTGTGGAGGATATTCCGGGGTTATGGGAAGCTGGGTTTTTGGAGGGCAAAAACCATCCGCTGTGCCGGGGTGTGACTGAGGAAATCTCCTACTTAAAGAAACAGGAGCGTCTTACATTTGCTCGGGTCGGTCGTATTGACCCCCTTTCCTGGAGCGATTATCTGGCGCACGGGGGATTGCGCGGCCTGAACAAAGCCCTGGAGATGGCGCCGGAAGAGATTGTTCGAGAGGTTTCTGACTCCGGGTTGCGGGGGCGGGGAGGAGCTGCTTTCCCGACCGGAATTAAGTGGAAAACGGTCCTGAGCACTCCCGCGGACCAAAAATACATTGTTTGCAATGCCGATGAGGGGGACTCGGGATCGTTTTCTGACCGGATGCTCATGGAGGGAGATCCCCTAACTCTGATCGAAGGGATGGTGATTGCTGGACTGGCGGTGGGTGCTACGCAGGGTTACATCTACCTGCGCTCCGAGTACCCGATAGCCAAGGAGGTGCTTGAGCAAGCCATTGCCTTGGCGTATGAGCGAGGCTGTTTGGGGCGGGATATTCTGGGGAGCGGTAGGTCATTTGATCTAGAGCTACGGATAGGAGCCGGTGCGTACATTTGTGGAGAGGAAACGTCACTTCTGGAAAGTCTCGAGGGGAAGAGGGGACTCGTCCGCTATAAACCCCCGGTTCCCGCGGTCAAGGGGCTCTTCGGTAGGCCAACGGTTGTTAACAACGTTATTACCCTGGCGTCGGTCCCGGTCATCTTGGATCGGGGAGCTTCTTTCTATCGAGATTTCGGCATGGGCCGGTCCCGGGGTACCATTCCTCTTCAGTTAGGGGGAAATGTACGGCAAGGGGGCCTGGTAGAAAAGGCTTTTGGCATTACACTCCAAGAACTTGTGCACGATTTTGGGGGAGGCACTTGGACAGGCCGCCCGGTCAAAACCGCCCAGGTGGGAGGGCCTTTGGGAGCGTACATTCCCGCATGGAAGTTTGATCTTCCTTTGGATTATGAAGCGTTGAGTGCGGCGGGTGCCCTCTTGGGACATGGCGGGGTGGTTGTCTTTGACGATTCAGTGAACATGGCGAAAATGGCGCGGTACGCTTTTGAATTTTGCGCGCTAGAGTCTTGTGGGAAGTGTACTCCGTGTCGGATCGGGTCGGTGCGGGGCAAAGAGGTTATGGAACGAATCATACAGAACGAAAACCCGGAGGCCAACCTGCGGTTGATCAAGGACTTGTGCGAAGTTATGAAACTTGCTTCGCTTTGTGCGATGGGAGGGTTAACTCCATATCCCGTCTTAAGTGCCCTGGAGTGGTTCCCGGAAGATTTTGGATTGAACCCAAAAAAGGGGGAGCGGATCGGTTGGCGAAACTAACCTTTTGGCATGGTTTAGGCTTTTTCACAAACATCGAGCTAAAAGGAGACAATCATGAGAGCCATTACAGACCTCGATTGGGGAACCCCCCCTCCAAGGGAGGTGGCAAGAAAGGTAACACTTGAAATTGATGGGATTCCCGTTGTGGTTCCCGAAGGGAGCACGATTCTTTTTGCTGCCTCGATGGCGGGGATCCGGATCCCCAAGCTTTGTGCGACAGATAGCCTAGAGCCTTTTGGATCCTGCCGCCTTTGTCTGGTCGAAGTAGAAGGCAAAAAAGGGTATCCGGCTTCCTGTACGACCCCTGTTGAGCCTGGGATGCGGGTTCGTACCTACTCTCCCAAACTGGCCGAGTTGCGGCGCGGGGTGATGGAACTGTATATCTCCGATCATCCCTTGGATTGTCTTACCTGCCCGGCCAATGGACATTGTGAGCTGCAGGATATGGCGGGGGCCGTTGGTTTGCGAGAGGTCCGTTATGGTTTTGAGGGAGCCAATCATCTTGATTTGCCTAAGGACACCTCCAACCCGTATTTCACTTTTGATCCTTCTAAGTGCATCGTCTGTAGCCGCTGCGTGCGGGCGTGCGAAGAGATTCAAGGCACCTTTGCGTTAACTCTTGAGGGGCGAGGTTTTGCCTCGCGGGTTTCTCCGTCGGAGATGGAACCTTTTCTGCAGAGCGAATGCGTTTCCTGTGGGGCTTGTGTTCAGGCGTGTCCCACGGCGACGCTCATGGAGAAGTCCATCATTAGCTACGGGCAACCAGACCGAGCGGTGGTGACCACCTGTGCGTATTGTGGGGTGGGATGTTCCTTTAAGGTGGAGTTGCGGGGGACTCAGGTGATCCGTCTGGTTCCCAATAAGGACGGCCATGCCAACCACGGCCATTCCTGCGTGAAAGGACGTTTTGCCTTTGGGTATGCGACCCATCGGGATCGGATTCTCAAGCCAATGATCCGCCAGCGAATTACGGACCCGTGGACGGAAGTGAGCTGGGAGGAAGCCATTGAGTATGCCGCTTCGGAGTTGCGCCGAATCCAGGCAACCTATGGACGGGGATCGATCGGGGCCATCTCCTCTTCTCGGTGTACGAATGAAGAGACTTATCTCATGCAAAAGTTAGTTCGGGCCGTTTTTGGAAACAACAATATCGATACATGTGCTCGGGTTTGTCATTCCCCGACGGGCTACGGGCTCAAGTTAACCCTGGGAGAGTCGGCAGGGACTCAGGCCTTTGACTCGGTCCAAAAGGCGGACGTGATTATGGTCATCGGAGCCAATCCAACGGACGGCCATCCGGTGTTTGCGTCCTGGATGAAGAGGCGATTGCGGCAGGGGGCGCGGTTAATCGTCATCGATCCTCGCCGGATTGATCTGGTGCGGAGCCCCCACATTGAGGCTACGTACCATTTGAAATTAAAGCCGGGGACCAATGTTGCCCTTCTCAATGCGCTTGCTCATGTCATTGTCACGGAGGGCCTAACAAACGAAGCCTTTGTTATGGAACGCTGCGAAAGGGAGGAATATGCGAAATGGAAAGCATTTGTCTCCCAAGCGAAATACTCTCCGGAAGCGGTGGAAGCTATCACGGGCGTTCCCGCGGAAGATATCCGAGGTGCTGCCCGCCTCTATGCCACGGGCGGCAATGCAGCCATTTACTATGGACTCGGAGTGACCGAGCATTCGCAGGGGTCGACTGCCGTGATTGCTTTGGCCAATTTGGCAATGGCTACCGGTAATATCGGGCGAGAAGGAGTGGGGGTGAACCCCTTGCGGGGACAAAATAACGTCCAGGGATCCTGTGATATGGGTTCCTTTCCCCACGAGTTGCCGGGGTACCGGCACATTTCCGACGACGCAACTCGAGCCTTGTTTGAAGCTGCGTGGGGCGTGGAACTAGATCCGGAACCTGGATTACGCATCCCCAACATGTTCGATGCCGCCTTAAGCGGGACCTTCAAGGGGCTTTATGTACAGGGAGAAGACATTGCCCAGAGCGATCCCAACGTCCAGCATGTCCATGCTGCGTTGCGTGCAATGGAATGCGTGATTGTTCAGGATCTTTTCCTCAACGAGACGGCCAAGTTCGCTCACGTCTTTTTGCCGGGTTCTTCCTTCTTGGAGAAAGATGGAACTTTTACCAACGCGGAGCGGCGGATTCAACGCGTCCGAAAGGTGATGCCTCCGTTAGCTGGCAAGGAGGATTGGCAAGTGACCGTTATGCTGGCGGAAGCGCTGGGGTATCCCATGCCCTACTCTCACCCTTCGGAGATCATGGACGAAATTGCCCGCCTTACACCCACGTTCCGTGGCGTCTCGTATGAAAAACTCGATCGGCTTGGAAGTATCCAGTGGCCCTGCAACGAAGAGGCCCCGGAAGGCACACCTACCATGCATGTGGGAACCTTTGTCCGTGGGAAGGGGAAATTTGCGTTAACCGAATATGTTCCCACAGACGAAAAGCCCAACCGCCGGTTCCCGCTTATCCTAACAACGGGAAGAATCCTTTCGCAGTACAATGTGGGTGCACAAACTCGGAGGACGTTCAACGAGATGTGGCACAAGGAGGACTGGCTGGAGATCCATCCTCATGATGCGGAGGATCGCGGCATCAAGGATGGCGACTGGGTTGAAGTCCGGAGCCGGGTGGGATCGACGGTACTCCCTGCGAAGGTTACCGACCGCGTGCAACCTGGGGTGGTCTATACAACCTTTCATCATCCGGAATGTGGAGCGAACGTGGTGACGACGGATAACTCCGATTGGGCCACCAACTGCCCGGAGTACAAGGTAACTGCCGTTCAAGTAACGCCGGTGGCACGGCCTTCTGACTGGCAGGAGAGCTATCGAGAATTTTCCCGAAGGCAGGAGGAACTTCTTCGATCGAGCACCGCTGATCCCGGTCAAAAGAAACATCCGGAGAGGCTGGTTGCTCTTCCAGGGGGCGCATAGGGGTAGGGATTGGCTGGCTGGCCTGGCCGGCTTTTTTCGGGCATAGCACCCGAGGCTTCACACCCAAGGGGAGAAAACGGTTGGTGCTGGAATCGTCGGCCGGCGCTGGGGAGTGGATTGCAGGGGCTCTTAGGCTATCCAGTGGATCTTTCGAAAGAGGAAGCTTATGGAGATTGGGAAACTGGTGAAAATGGCCAATCAGATTGCGCTTTTTTTTGAGGCTGAACCGGATGTGAATGTTGCTCGCCAGGGGGTTGCTAATCACATCAAGCGAACCTGGGAACCTAGGATGCGAGAGGCCTTGCTTCAGCACATAGAGGAAAAAGGCGGTGAAGGTTTACGTCCGCTTGTCATTGAGGCTTTCCGGCACCATAAGGAGCTTCTGAGACCCCGAAGCCGGTCATGAGCTCCTTTCTACGGGTCTTCCTAATCCACATCAGGCTCGTCGGAGTCTTCCCCCTTTGGAGGGCTAGAAGCGGCGTTTCTTAGGATTTGATGGAGAACCCGAGAAGCTAGCGCTGGCCGTCGCCCAGACAGTTCCTGGTACTCTCTTCTTGCCTCTTCTAACCGGCCCGAGGCAGCGTAGGCCATTCCCAGCACGTAGTGCGGCCATGGATTTTGAGGCCGGATCTCAAGAGCCTTTTTTGCCTGTTGGACCGCTTTATCGTACTGCCCCAAACAGTGGTAGATCCATCCTAGGGCCAGGTTTGCCTCAAAGGCTTGTGGCTGGAGAAGGACGGCCTTTTGGATCGGGGACAATGCGTCCTGAAAATATCCCTGGCGGTAGAGAGCAATTCCCTCCTGGAGGTATCCTCCGGCGAGCTGAGGATCGAGCGAAGTCGCCGTTCGTGCGGCCAACACTGCTTCCGGGTAGCGGTTTGTCCGATTATAGACTTGAGCTAGGAGCAGGTGGGCCTCGGCGTGCTGGGGGGTTATGGTCAAAACCTTCTTCAAGCATTCTTCCGCTCGAGCGAAGTCTTGAAGCAGTAACTGAGCTTGGGCCTCTTGGAATAAGGCCTGTGGGTTGTTGGGCTCCAACCGGAGGGTAACGCTGGCATGAGCCATAGCTCGCACCGGCTCGCGCAGCTGGTTGTACAGCCGAGCCAAGAAAAGATGAAGATTCGGGTCAGGTGGGGCTTTCCGGGCAACTTCTTCAACCACAAGGGCTGCATGCCGGCGATCTCCTTCCCGAAGGAGTTTTTGGGCATGCAAAAGCTCTGCAAAAAGATTCTCCGGAGAAGCGGCTGGGGATATGGATTGCGGAGCCCTTGCGAGGACTCTTTGCGAGATCTTTGCTGGAGAAGAGGGCTCTTTTTGGGACGAGACCGGAGATTGCAACGGCGAAATCGTGGCAACCGAGGGGCGTAACGGAGCCAGTTTTTGGCTCGATTCCACCGAGGGGAAAGCTTTTGTTATCGTGGTTGTTTGAGGGGTCTTCGGGATAGCCCGGGGCGGTAGGAGGGGAACTGGCTCCGATGCTACCGCTGGAGGATTAGCGGTGGAATGATTCGTGGATGTGGTTTGAACGTGGGAAACGGCACTTTCGGTTAGCGACTTATGCTGGCTTCCGACTTTTGACGGGAAGAAAAGAGGAGTCAACGGGCGAGGCGGGAAAAGCAAAAGCATGAGGAGTCCACCGACCGCGGTTTCCAAACAAACCCGCCAGCGCGGATCTCGTGCATAGAGGATTCGCGCGGTCTTAAAGAGACTGGCCTTGTCTTTTAGCTCGGCATTCATCCCCGGAAAGGCCCCTCTTGTGAAGCCGTACTTTTCTCCTAAAAACCCCAGTCCCGGTTTGCGTGTTTGAGCTCGGTCATTAACTGTTGAGCGAGTTGAGGGTCGAGCTTCTGCAGTGTTTCGCACTGCTCCCAGGCTCCTTCCCAATCCCCCGTTTTCAGGAGCGCTAATCCCAGGTTATAGTGAGCCGTTGGCCATCCCGGCCGCAACCGCAAGGCTTGGCGCGCCGCGTTTGCTGCTTCCGAATATTGCCCGAGGTTTCCCAAAATCCAGACAAGCATCTCCCAGGCCAGGGCTTCCTGTTGCCGTAGGGAAGCCACTTTCCGAGCCGGTTCTAAGGCAAGATCAAAGCGACCGGTTCCACCCCATGCCCAGGCTAATGCTGCGTGCCCGATCGGATCTTCCGGAGCGAGTTCACAGGCCTTCTGTGCTGGCTGAAGGGCTTCCCGATGACGCCCCAGCTGGTTGAGCGACCAAGCCATCGCTGCATAACCGAAAGCATCCTCCGGACGGGCGTGAACGAGCTTTTCTGCCCAAACCAGAGCCTTGTCCCATTGGCTATTTTGCAAAGCTTCCCACAGGCTTTTGAGCAGCTCCCCAGTTGCCGGCTCGCTGGGTTTTTGGTCTTCCCATCCAAACGGGGATTGTTCCTTTTTCGCACGGTTCCAGCGAAAGTTTTCTGGACGGGCAGAAGGAGGGAAGTTTTCCGTTTCTTGGTCCAAGAGGCTTTTGGGTAACCCAGGGTACCTCAGCCACGCATGCAAGTACCCCGCGGCGGAAAGGAGACTGAAAAGGACATACACCGAGGCCAAAAGCACGACCGACCATGCCAGGGGTCGAGCCAATTCTACCATGGCACCCAGAGCAACCAGGATGGCTACTCTACCTAAGAATCGGTTCAAGTTATGTACGTAAACGAAATCTCGGCTGGACATCGGACGGGCTCATGGTCCTTTCTTAGGCATTGGGGTGGGCAGTTGTTCCCGGGAAAGCCAAACTTGTGCGGCCCCATCTTCCTGGGGCATCCCAGCGCCTAAAGCCCTCAACGGATGGACACCCTCAAGCACTTGCTCCGGGAAGTTTACCCCACTGTCTTCGAAGTTCGATGTAAGACGTTTCCACCGCTTGGCCGGTTCCATTAACCCCAGGGAACGGCTAGCCCACACAGGCAAAGCGTACCAGACAAAAACGTTTCGGAACATGCGTGCCTCACCCGCGAGGCTCTTCCAATCACAAAAAAGCCCGAAGTTTCTTTGAGCCCAGCAAATTGTTCGCTTGTAGAACTTCGCTTTTTCCCAAAAAAAATCAAGGCAAAATCAGACACTTCTCAAACCGCGCCAGGACAAACCCGGAAGGCCAACCGGCCCACTCTTTGGCCGGCACGGCGAGACTCGAAAGCCCCTAGGCGCCACGTCCGAGGAAAAGCGGCCAGCGCCAGAAGCCTGTAGTTCCCTTTCCTTGTGCGGTGTGGAGAAAAGCGTGCATTCCCCAGTAGGAAGGTAGTTGTCCCACCCCGGTGGTTACGGGTCAAGCTGGAAGCGCTCGGAGGGGCTACTGGTGGGAAGGCCTGTGGATGGAGCCTCTTCACGAAAAGGCTTGGAAAGCGGGATGGGTCCGGTAAGCAGGCTCTAACGAAAGGGAATGCTTGAACAATGCCCTGAAAACACGCAATGGAGAGAGCCCTAGCTTGTGCTCAAAAAGCGAAGGTCGAAGTTTGCTTGGTAAAAAGAGCTATACACCCACTGGAGAGAGGAGCCCGGGTACTGGGGGAGGGGACGCATACAAAGGACGATGCGCGAACACACGAGACCCCTTTACTGGCAAGGTTGGGCTAGACTCAAACGATCTGCCCGAAGCCCTGTGAGGGATTGGAGCGGAGCCGGATGGGAGTCGGCTAGATCCCCAGAGTACCGTTTGAGTTCAAAGAAAGGTCTAAGGAGAAAAGGGGCCTAGAGTTCTGGAGGAAAAACGTCGGAAGGAGCGAAAGGCATGGGAGAGTGATCCAGAGCTTAGAACCTCCAGCTGGCTTGGCACGTCCGGGGGACGTTCCAGGAGAAAGAGAAGGCGGGTTGGAAAATCTCTTGTGGGCATCATTCTGCCTCGACGTTGCCCGAAGACCTCAGTGCGGGAAATCCCCACGTTCGGTAGGATCAAGCTCGGATTCCAAACGGACGATAGGGAAAGATACCAGGTCTGCCGCCATAACGGAAAGGGGCGGATCCGGCTAGGGCTCTCCTAAATCGGACCGCGTCCGTTGGCGCGACTCCACCGCTCCCTTCCTTGGCTTACGCCAAGACAATTGCAACGCAGAAATCGGCTTTTTTTTTCATACCCGGGTTGACGTAGTCAAAGTTGGGCGGTGCTATCATTCCGTGATCGGCAGGATCCAGTATGTGCGCCGTCATGGCATGAGTGCTCACCAGGGCGCCGCCTCGCGGCTGGGTCTGAGAGGATTGGGCCTATTCTGACAGGCCGACCGCGCGGGAGGCCGGCGTACCCGTCAGCAGTGGACAAATGAAGCTCACTTTCGTCCTACCTGCAAGGAATCAGGGAAAACACCTATGGTCGTTCTGGTCGGATGTTCGGCCGAGGCTTGTAACGGCGCATACCCGGTCGGGAAACAATCGACCGCCTCCCGTGTTTCTTCTTATGGAAGCGCGGCCATTGCCCGCTAGCCGCGTTTTACTTGCGAAATCGCGGCACGTAAGCCGCCGGCACCATGGTTCGGTTGGCGTGTTGGATGGTCTAGCCATGTAGGGAGTGATTGCCCGTGGTTTGAGGAAGGGCTTTCTAACGATTCCCCACCAACCAAAGGAGTGAGCGTCTGCCCCGGGGTGTTGTCTTGTTGTTGCCCTTGCAGGAGTATATGATGGGGAAACGGAAAGGGAGCTCTATTTTGTCCACATTTGCTCAAGGATGCCCCCTAAGTTCGTTCGGGGCCGGATGTCACTGGCTTTTGATTGATCAAAAAACCGTAAAGCTTCCGAAGCTAGGGTGGAAAGAATCTGCGAGTGAAGTCGCAGAGGCTTTAGGGCAGAGCGCAGAGATGGTTAAGCTTCCCCATGTTGCCAACGTCAAGCGTCTTTATGACCGCCCTAGGCGAAGCCGCGGTCTCACCAATCCAGGCGATCTTTCGACTTGCGT